>JBBRFT010000026.1:0-23961 GCA_038241375.1 Spirochaetota bacterium | reverse complement strand
ATTGCCATGCTCGATTTTCTAGACGACAATTATGGTCTTGATACAATCGACATGGGTGCCGCTATAGCTATTGCAATGGATGCCGGTCTTGCGAAATTCGGAGATGGTGAAGCGGCTATTAATCTTATAAAAGAAGTCGGTAAAGGTACACCCCTTGGACGAATTATAGGGAGCGGTGCCGCGACAACTGCAAAAGTTTTCGGTATTGAAAGAGCCCCGGTTGTTAAAGGACAGGCCATGCCTGCCTATGATCCGCGAGCCATACAGGGTATTGGCGTAACTTATGCCACAAGTACTCAGGGAGCAGACCATACTGCAGGTTACTGTATTACAGCCAATATTCTTAAAGTCGGAGGCTTCGTCGATCCTCTTAAGTCAGAAGGGCAGGTGGAACTTTCAAGAAATCTCCAGATTGCCACAGCTGCTATTGACTCGACAGGTATGTGTCTTTTTATAGCATTTGCCATACTGGATCAGCCGGAAACTTTCCAGGCTCTGATTGATATGCTTAATGCTTTTTATGGACTAAGCATGACTGCCGATGACGTGGCTGCACTGGGTAAGCAGATTCTGACAATGGAGAGAGACTTTAACAAAAAGGCCGGATTCACTGCTCTTGATGACAGGCTTCCGAGATATTTTTATACAGAGAAACTCCCCCCTCATAATGCGCTGTTTACTGTAACTGATGAAGAGCTTGATTCTGTTTTTAACTGGTAAATATAAAGTTCAAAGGATAAACGGGGAGTGTAAACTCCCCGTTTATCCGGGAATAATTATGAATTATGATACCTGTCTTCTGAAATGCTCCGGTTCAATAACCGGATATTTTATGCCGGAACTTCAGACCGGATTTTCTATCTCTTCGAAAGAGGGTGTGACAATCTATTCATTCTTAACGGATTATTGCGGTATCAGTGGTGAATACATATCGGAAAAAATTAAAACTATAATGATCAATGGCGGTCCTGTGGACGATATCTTCCATACAAAAATTCATCATGGCGGTGTTTGTGCTCTATCTGGAGCGATGCCCGGAATTGTAGGAGCAATGATGCGTATGGGCAGCCCTTACGCGGTAATGCGTGAGGGTATTACTGTCAAACCTGAAGGGAGTGAGGAATCGGGCAGGGAGATTCTTGTTGATTTAAAACTTTTTAATGTTATTCTTGCAGACAAGGGTATTTATTTTCTTAAAAGAGGGATTTTGCTCCAGGAGAAAAGAATTATTAATCTTTTTAAAAAAAATGGAGATGATATTTTTTCATGCTGCAGGGAGATTTTGTTTAACGGAGAACCTTTGGATTTTAAAAAATCAGTAACTGACGGCGTCAGTATGGATAGACTGATAAATCTTAAATTAGAGATTGAAGATGAAAGTAAAAGTTAAACTTTTTGCCACATTAAGAGATGGAAGGTTTATTGAAAAAGAGTTCGAGATCGAAGACGGTTCCGACGTTGAATTGCTGCTGAATATGTTTAATCTTAAACATGAAGATGTTCCGATTATTTTTATTAATGGCAGGCATGCTGATTTTGATACTATTCTCAAGGAGAATGATGATATAGCTTTCTTCCCTCCCGTCGGAGGGGGCTGATTTCTCTGTTTATACTTCGTCAACACTTACGATTTTTGATTTTAACAGTTTATTTTTTATAATCTTCATTGCTATGTAGACAACAACAACTAAAACAAGTATGATAACCAGTGCAATTTTAGTATCACGAATCCATTGAATGAGGAGCTCCCGGTTGCTTGCGCTGTAATAGCCGAGATAGTTCCAGATGGGAACGCTGATAAGGGCTGCGAATCCGTCGATTAATATAAAAGTGGGGAGCCCGACAAATTTAGTGATTCCTGCGGTTAGGAAAATAGGAGTGCGGAGCCCGGGTAGGAATCTTGCGACAAAAAGTACAATTTTTCCGTTTTCATTAAAACTTTTTACTATCCTGTCGTACCAGCCGTTTTCAAGAATCTTTTTACCGAATTTTTTTCTGAAGATTTTCTCTCCGAAAATTCTGCCGATATTATAAACGATTATATCCCCTGCAAGTACGCCGAAAAAAGAAACGGCAAACATTATATGTACATTACCGTAGCCGAGTCCTGTGATTATCCCCCCTGCAAGGATTGAAATATCCTCGGGTATAGGTAGACCAAATCCGCAGAGCAGCAGAACTCCAAAGACAGAAAAATATCCGAATGATGAGTAAAAACCTATTATATAATCGAGTGAAAACACATTAGTCTCCGTAAAATGTTTTTGCTATTCAGGTCATCCAATTGTGAAGAAATTATAATTATTAGATAAAAAATTAAATTCTTTTGTGATATGGTTTGAATAGTGGTAAAAAAATGACTATACTCAATAAATATTCAGGTATAAATAATGCCAGCGAAATTTTTAAACGCTGGAATTTTTTTTACCTCGTAAGAAGTTGTGTAATTTTATTAAATTTAGATGCTACTGTTTCGAAAAGCCCCCCAAACCTCCCGGATGTGGGCTTAAATACAATAAAACAGTGACTATTAATTCGTCAAAGAAATTCGAAGTTCCCCGGAGGATTTCGGGGCTTAACTTAATGACATTGGGGTTTGTGTCTGTTCAAAAAGCGATAGTAAAATTCAGTTTTTAATATCGCCCAGGTGATTGTTCACAGACATTTATTTATATTCTTTTATTTCCATCTCACCTTTTACTGCGGCATAAACACCCTCTTCAAGTGCTTTCATTTCATCTTCACCGGGGTATACAACAATTTTCCCGAGGAAACCTGCTTTTTCCTCAATCCATTTGCAGAGCATTTCATCGTAAGCTACTCCTCCGGTAAGAATTATGCCGTCAATTTTCCCTTCAAGTACAACGGCCATTGCTCCGATCTCCTTGGAAATCTGATATGCCATGGCGCGGTATATCTCTTCGGATTTTTTGTCGCCCTCTTTAACTTTTTTGCTTACTTCATAAGCGCTGTTTGTACCGAGGAAAGCAACGAGCCCCCCCTGACCGGTGATTTTCTTTTTCATCTCATCCTGTGTAAATTTTCCGGAATAGCAAAGGTTGACAAGATCACCCACGGGGACACCGCCGCTTCTTTCGGGAGAGAAGGGACCTTCACCATCAAGACCGTTGTTTACATCGATGACCCGTCCTTTTTTATGAGCACCGACGGTAATTCCCCCACCCATGTGAACAATAATAAGATTCAGGTCTTCATATTTGACATTATGTTCTCGTGCAAAACGTCTTGCAACTGCTTTCTGGTTTAGTGCGTGGAAAATGCTTATTCTAGGGATCTCCGGCATTCCGGAGTATCTTGCTAGAGGCTCGAGTTCGTCTACGATTACAGGGTCAACAATATATGAACCTGCATTGTTGCCGATCTCCGCAGCAATTTCGTGCGCGAGTATAGCGCCCAGATTGCTAGGATGTGCCCGGGATGTTTCATCTTTCAAGTCCCGTATCATGGCTTCATTTATTCTGTACACTCCCCCGGGTATTGGTTTGAGTAAGCCGCCCCTGCCGACAACAAGTTCTATTGATGACAGTTTAATTCCGGCCTGCTCCAGTTCTTTCATTATTATTTTTTTTCTGAAATCGTACTGGTCAATTACTTTAACAAAGGTGCAGATCTCCTCAGTGGAGTGCTTTATGTTTATGGTGAAAATATCTTCATGATTATTGAAAACAGAAATTTTTGTTGAAGTTGACCCTGGATTAATCGCAAGTATTCTCATATATATCTCCGTTTATATTATTGCATTGCCGCTGCGAGAGCTATTGACATCAGTTTACTTCTGTCGGAGTCGGATCGTGAAGTGAGTACAATTGGAACAGAAGCGCCAAGAGCAACTGATGCCACGGTAGCTCCACCCAGATAGACAAGGGCTTTGTATAGAGTGTTTCCTGTTTCGATATTCGGAAGTATGACTATATCTGCATCTCCCCCGACATCTGTTACTATACCTTTATGGGTACATGCTTCTTTGGATATTATGTTGTCAAAGGCCAGTGGACCATCAATGATGCAGTCTTTGATCTGGCCGCGTTTGTTCATCATTACAAGCATTGCTGCGTGAGTTGTAGCTTCCATTTTTTCGTTGATAAGTTCAACCGCTGCAAGTATGGCGACTTTCGGTTTGTCCAGTTTTAATTTTTTATAAATATCGACAACGTTATTGATGATGTCTGCCTTCTCTTTAAGGTCCGGTAGGATGTTCATTCCGCAGTCGGTAATGCATAAAACTTTGTGGTAGTTTGGAGATTCAAGTATGGCCGCATGGCTCATTACGGTCCCTTTACTTATTCCGTTCTCTTTGCTTAGTACTGCCCGGAGCAGGTCGGCGGTACCGACAAGTCCTTTCATCAGGATTTGAGCTTTTCCTGTTTTGATAAGAGCAACCGCGGTTGCACAGGCTTTGATGGGATCTTTCTCGTCTATTATTTCAATTCCATCGAGCTTGAATCCTATTCTTCCGGCTATATCTGTAATTGATTGTTTATCCCCTGTGAGGATGGGAATAATTATACCCGCTTTAGATGCTTCTTTTACAGCATCGAGGGCGTGTTCATCAGCAGCGGCTGCTACTGCCATTATAACTGCCGGTTTAGATTTAGCAATATCGAGAACTGATTCAAGCGATTTAAGAATCATTTTTACCTCCATGTGTCTGCTTTAAAGATAGTGCAGATTCGTGAATCTTACTTTATGCAGGATATTGTATAAAAAGTAAAGTTAAATTTGTAAAAATGAATTATTTTATTAGATGTATTAAGGAATAATCTATAAAATCGTACATTGTGTACAATTAATTGCTATTAATCTACCGTTAGTTATAAAATAAAGAAAAAAAATTCGAAGGACACTCTGTGTCGTATGCGTTATGGTAAGTTTTAATGCGATGTATCGGCGCATATTGTTTATAATGTTATGCAATCTGCTGATTCAGTAACAATGCAGTTTTATATTGTTGACAATCAGTCGATGAGTCTAGAATAAACAGTTAAAAAAAATATACACTGTTACCCCGGGTGGAAAACAGATTAAATCTTTTATTAAAAAACAAACCGGAGGATAGATGAAAATACTGCACTGTTCAGATCTGCATCTCGGGAGACGCCCCGTCGGCGGAGTTGGGGAGTATTCTGAAACGAGATTCAGCGATTACTTCAGTTCATTCCATCATATTGCTGATTACGCCGTTGAAAACTCTATCGATACTGTAATTATCTCCGGAGATATATTTGATCGTCGTGAGATTACTCCGGACATTCTTGAACGGGCGGAACAGGTATTTATTAAACTTAAAGATTCAGGTATCGAAACTATTATTGCTGAGGGGAATCATGACCGTGGAGGGAGCAGTGACTCCACCTGGCTCAATTACCTTGTACATCGTGATCTTGTAAAGATGCCATGCGTGAATCTTGATGATGAAAATAACTTTTTCTTTAAACCGGTTGAAGCAAATGGTGTACATTTTTATTCAATGGGTTATCCCGGAATATATATAGAAGAGATGTCACGTTCGCTGATTGATGTTCTGGATAATGAGAAGATAAATATAGTTCTGGTTCATACCGCTATCAGTTCGAATGATCATTTTCCGGGAACTGTTACTCCCGATGTAATCGATCTTTTTAAAGGGAAGGCTTTTTATATGGCCGGTGGGCACTTCCATTCTTATCATCACTATCCCGCCGATGATCCCTATTTTTTTGTGCCCGGTGCGCCGGAGTATTGGGATTTAGCAGAGGGTGAGGAGAAATACTTTATTGTATTTGATACTTGTTCAGGTTCACGGGAAAATGTTTCCACAAGCAGACGCAGGAAAAATTCAGTGACACACTCATTCACATCTGAAAGTGACAGCGATTTTGAAGCGGAGTTCGATCAGTGGCTTTCAGAACTTACTGTCGATAAAAACTCCGTTGTTACATGCCTTTTTAAAATTGAGGAGTCTCTTTACCCTGATGGAGCCGCATGCGAGAAAAAAATTGAGAGTGCCGGAGCGCTCAAGGCAAAAGTCAGCTTTGCCTATAAGAGTTCCGGGAATTCTGCAGACCGGAATAGTGAACATATTGTAACAACCGAGTCAATAGAATCTGAAAAACTTATAACATCCGGTTACTCCGGTGATATAGCTTTGAAGATAGTAAATAGTTATCTCCCTGAAATGAAAAAGGCCGAAATAGAGGGAGATAACGGCAACAGCGGATTTGATCTCTTTGACCGGATGATCGATGAGATAATGCAGGGTAAATGAGATGATAATAAATAGACTTGAACTTAAAAATTTCAGAAATCACCGCGAGTCTGTTTTCGATTTTGCGAATGGTATAAATCTTATACTGGGCGAGAATGGATCGGGTAAGACCAGTATTCTTGACGCAATAGGATTTGCTCTTTTTAATATGAAGCTCCGTTCAGATGCGAATGAAACTATTACGATGGATGAAACTTCCGGCAGTGTAAAGGTTACATTTACCGCGAATGACGGGAATCCTTATACAGTTATACGAAAAATTCCATCGGGGAGTGTTTCACTTTCCGCGGATGGTGTGATGAGAAATATCACAGGGGTGACGGAAGTCTATCGTGCGGTAAATTTACTTATCGGGAATAGTTCGGAGAATCCGGCACTCTTTGAAAATGTTATCGTTGCGTCGCAGAATAAGTTTACCGCTATTTTTGACGCGCGGCCGTCGGAGCGGGAGTCGGTATTCAATTCAGTTTTCGGTACAGAGATATACCGGAAAATGTATAACGGAATACTTAAAACAGGGTGCGATGAGTATGATAAAAGAATAACTTTTGCAGAAGGGGATCTGGGTTCAAAAAGCGCTCAGCTGCAGGATACTGCAGAACTTCGAAATGCGAGAGAATCGGCTGGAAAAGAATTTTCGGAATGTGAGAAAATATACAGTGAAAGTGAAAAGAGAATTGAAGAGATCGATAAAAATTTAACTGAGTTTTACACTACCAGGAACCGGAAGGATAAACTTATTCTGACTATAGATGGGGTTAAAACGCAGATTACAGAGAAGAATAAAGTAATCTCGCGAATTGGTGATGAGCTTAAAATTGCAGTGAAAGCGGCATCGGATGAAAAACGGCTGAAGTCTGAGCATGACAAATATGAAACAGTCAAGAAAGATCAGGAAAAAATACTGAAAGAGATTCATCTTCTTGAAAATTTACAGCGGGATTTTAATGCGAATAAAGATGAAATAGCCAGACTGGAGAGATCAAGAACCTCATCTGATGGTGACAGGAAGAGATTTGTTCAGATGATCGAAAGCGATACTTTATCGATGCAGAATATTCAGAAGGATATTTCCGGATGTAGAGAAACGGCGGATCATCTTGAAAAAGAGAAAGCCGCATACGGAAGTGAGTCTATATCTCTTTCTAAAAGAAAAACGGAATTTGACGGATTATACAAAAAATATACAGAAGCAAAAGATCAGTCATCCGCAAAAGCTATGTTTGCACTTAAAGTCGAACAATCGGGTTCTGATGAGTCTGTTTTCTCTTCCGAAATTATCAATCTGGAAAAAGAATCCGCAGCTTTGGAAATACTTAAAACTAAACGTGATTTAACAAATTCAGAAATAACCCGATATGGAACTCTTCTAATCGAACTGGAGGACGCAGAGAGAGAGTTGGCGAAACAGACCTGCCCCTATCTGAAGGAGAAGTGCAGAAATATTGAAGATGCCGGTAGTATTTCCGATTATTTTAATCCGAGAAAAAAAGAAATTAGCGGGAAGATCACAGGCCTGAAAAAAGAATACGAAGAATACTTGAACATTGATGAAAGGATTAAAAATTGTAATCATAATAAAAGTGTAAAGAATGAACAGCTTGTACTGCTGAGAAAAAATATACAGGACGCGCTTAAATACAGAAAAGATGAGGCCGAATTTAAACAGCTTGCGGCGGAACATGCTCTTGCGATTTCAAAGATTTTTTCAGGGATATCTTCAAAAGAGGCTGAATATATTTCAAATGACAAATATGAAGATGCATCTGCTGAAATGGAGAGAGCCTCCGCTGTGGTGCAGACAAAACTTAACAGTGCAGCTGAATCATTAAAAGAGAAACAAAACGAAATAAATAAGAGAGAATCTGACCTGATTGAAATTCAAAAAAGAATAGATCAGAGCGGTAAAAATATTTTAACTATAGATACTCAACTTAGTAAATTTGACAGCGAACTCAAGAAAAGAATAGAGACTGGTAAAACCCTTGAACAGGGCATTCTCCCTCTCACTGATTTAAAAAAAACAGCTTCGGATTATGTTTTAAGACTTAAAGAGCTGGAGCCTCTTGATCAGGAGTACAGACTTGCGGTTCAGCGTGCTTCTTCTAAAGATGAGTTGGAAACCAGGATTAAAACAGAAACCCTTGAGCTGGAGATTCTTGCAGTAAAACTTAAAGATACCGAAGCTGAAAATAGCGGTATTGTTTATAATGCCGATGAACATGATAAACTTATAACACTGTGCGGAACATTAAAATCTGAACTTAAAAATCAGAATGATAAACTGAGAAATCTTCAGTCGGCATACACAGTGGCGGTGAAGTCTGAAGAGATTAATAATAACCTGATCCGTGAAGTCGAAGAGAAAACTATTCTTATCAGAGCATTAAAGAGGAAGAGAGAGATAGCCGGGACTTTCCGGGAGGATATAAAAATGCTGGGGCCTTACATCTCCGAGAGAAGAACAAAAATGATTGCCGCTGCCGCTACTGATAATTTTCAGAGGATGACCGGACGGGCGGAGAGGATTTTATGGGAGAACAGCACCGAACAGTATCTGGTTTCTATTGCGTCATCGGCCGGTCGGCGCAGTTATAATATGCTTTCGGGAGGTGAACAGGTTGCCGTTGCGTTATCGATACGTTCTGCTCTTGCTTCGGAGATGACAGACTGCAGGTTTGCAATCTTTGATGAACCGACAATCAATCTTGACGCGGAGAAAAGGGAGGCCCTTAGTGTTTCTCTTCATGCTATTCTGAAAAATCTTGAACAGGCACTTGTTGTAACTCACGACTCGGCATTCAAAGAGATGGCATCGAAAGTTATTGAACTGAAACAGAGCTGAATTATAATCATCATATAGATTGACAACGGAGTATTTATGAAAGGATTCGCTTTGAGAAGCTTTACGATTTTATTTCTGATATTATCTGTTCCCGGCGTTCCAGCGGAACAGACAGTTCATGAAAATACTTTAAAACATAGAGAAATTCCTGTACTCAGAATAGCTTCTTTTAATATTCAAATTTTCGGTAAAACAAAAGCGTCAAGACCGAATACTTTATCTGTTCTTGCGAAGATAGCTTCAAATTTTGATATAATCGCACTCCAGGAGGTCGGTTCCAACCGCTCCTCAGCTTCGGAGGAGACCTGCGCTGCTATAATGGATATTTATGTGGCACGAATAAATGAAATTGCCGGAGAGAATATCTATTCATATATAAACGGTAATCAGTACGCAATTGTTTATAGAACAGACCGTGTCCGTGTGAATGATTACATGTTATATGACGGCATAGAGTCTTTTTCATATACTCCATTGATCGCAAATTTTGAAACGATACAAGAGGGGAGCAATTTCGATTTTTCACTAATTACGATTCATACTTCACCCGGCAGGGCAGTGGATGAGATCCCGGCTTTAAAAACAGTTATGGATGAAGTGGAAAGACTTTATGAAGAACCGGATGTTTTATGTCTTGGAGATTTTAATGCCGATGGTTCGTACTACGATGAAGGGACCGAGGAGTGGCTTCGGGGATTTGATCCCGATTTTTATATTACAGGTATACCGAATTATTATGATACAACTGTTGCACCATCAGATAATACATATGACAGAATGCAGATGACCCGGAGTTTTGATACAGACTTTACCGGGAAGTCTGGTGTAATGAGGTTTGACGATCACTATGACATTAGTGGATGTGAAGGGACAAGGAAGAGTGAAGGGCGCCCGAGGTCTGTTTCGGATCACTATCCGGTGTGGTGTGAATATTACATCGATATGGATGAGGACTGAAAGTCTTCAGGGAAAAACTCTTGCAAAATAAATACATATCTTACAGAACAATCTTAGTCGTGATAACATATAATTGTTTCTGAGTCTTTGGAGGATACTGCGGAATGAGAATGAGAATTACCGAACCTGAAATCAGCAAAGAAAATCCATTTTTAAATGATAAATTAAACAGAGAACAGAGCGCCCTTATTTTAACTGAGCTTTTCGGCAGTATTGAAGGACCTTTCAGCGTCTGTATCAATTCACCCTGGGGGATGGGGAAGACGACTTTTATTAAAATGTTCAGGGAGCATCTTTTAAACATTGGTTTTCCTGTTATCTATTTTAACGTCTGGGAGACCGATTATCAGGATAATCCGCTCATCGCATTTATTGGAGAGATCGGTTCAGGTATAGATGAGCTGAAAAAACATGGATTCGAAACTGAAAGCGCCAGAAAAGCCTTTAAGAAAATGAAAAAAACAGGAAAAGATATACTCAAAAAATCTATCCCTGTTGCAGTAAAAACCGCGGTGCATAAAGCGCTGGATATTGAGAAGGGTGTTGAAGATGCCTTTTCTGAATTTACTTTAAGCGTACTTGAAAATCAGATAAAAAATTATTCCGCGACAAAAGATCAGATGAAAAAATTCAAAGAGCAGTTAAAAGAACTGGTTGAAGAGCTTCAGGTTGATGGTAACAGAGATCTGAAAATCAAACCGATGATATTCTTTATTGATGAGCTCGACAGATGCAGGCCGGAACATGCAATTCAGGTGCTCGAAAAAGTTAAGCATTTTCTTGATATGGAAGGTGTTATCTCTGTCTTTGGAATAGATATGGAACAGATGGGGCACTCTGTTAAAACTGTTTTCGGGCAGAATATGAAGGAGCGCAGTTATCTGCGTAAATTTTTTGATTTTGAGTATAATATGCCTTCGGATAATTACACCGGAGAATTGTACTGCAGGTATCTGTCAACTGAATCAATGATAACAGAAATTTTAAATAGAAATGAAAACGCTCCGGAGCTTATAGAGGAACTGCAGTATTCCACTATGTTAATGACATCGACTTTTTCTATGTCATTAAGTGATTTGAATGTCCTTTTTAACTCCGTTTATCTTATTCTGCTAACTTGTGATAATATTAAAAACGAAACTGTCGCTTTATGTGTAATACTTATTTCATTAAAAATGCGTCATGTAAAACTGTTCAATCAGATTTTAAATAAAGAGAGAACCATATTTTATGTAATTAATGAACTTAATAAAGTTAAAAAAGATAATAATACAGTAAAAGAATATGACAGATATTTTTTAGAAAGAAGGCTTATTTCACTTGGTCTTAAAAAAATTACAGAGACCGATTATCAGCAGCAGCTGAATTTAACACCAGTCGCTTATCATAATGAATTAAACAATATCTATAAAATTATAAAGGATAAAAACAGATTACAGAGCATTGAATTGTTCACAGATTCGCTGCTGAATAAAATCAGGCTGCTGGATTCTTTTAAGTTTACTGAATAGATATCGTTTCTAAATAAGGTCGCGTCTAACCGCTTCCGAATGAAGCTCATCTCTGAAATCGGGATGTGCTATTTTAATTATATTTTTAACTCTCTGCCGTACAGACTGTCCTTTGATCTTGGCTACACCAAATTCGGTAATCACATAATCTGCGCATGAACGGGGAGTTGTTATGATTCCTCCCGGGGAAATATTCGGCACTATCTTCGAAATCATTTCTCCGCCGGCAGATCGGGGTCTGGCAACAGCCTGCATTGCTATGATTGAAACTCCACCTTTGGACTGGAATGCTCCATCAACAAAATCAAGCTGTCCACCGGGGTGAGTATACTGCTTCCATCCCATGGACTCGGAGCATACCTGTCCGGTAAAGTCAACCTGCAGACAGGCGTTTATCGAAACGAGGTTGTCATTCTTTCCGATGATATGCGGATTATTTACAAAATCAACGGGATGAAATTCTATTCCGGGATTATCATCTATCCAGTCATAGAGTGCCCTTGTTCCCATTGCAAATGTAAAGATAGAACGATTGGGCATGAAAGTTTTCTTTCTGTTGGTTACTACTCCAGCCTCCCACAAATCGCGCATTGTATCACAGGCCATCTCGGAATGAATTCCCAGATCTTTAACGTGCGTTTCAAGGAATGCCTTTGCTACGGCATTGGGGATGCTGCCGATTCCAAGCTGAATAGTTGAACCGTCTTTAACAAAGTCGGCGCAGTATCTCCCTATAATCATCTCTTCGGAACTCAGTCCTGAAGATTCAGGCAGAACTGCAAGGTCCTGTTCCTGCTCGACTATCGCGTCTATTTCTGAAATGTGTATATAATTCATTCCCCGGCTGCGGGGCACCTGACTGTTGACCTGTGCAATTACCAGATAGCGGTTATCCCCCTCTCGTCTTTTACGTGCCGCATTGAGGGCAATAGGGAGAGTTGCATCTGCACCAAGTCCAAGGCAGAAGTAGCCGTGTTTATCCATTGGCGTTACCAGGAGCATGGCCACATGCATGGGGCGGAAGTTTTCGTCTGTATAAATTTTCGGGAGTTCACAGAACCGGTTGGGAGTCATTGTAAAATCTCCGCTGACAACTTTAGCTCTGCATGAACTCGGATAACCGCAATCCACCTTTATATTTGAGTCACGATTCTGGTTGTACCATTTTAGTTTGGGATGGATGTCAACGATATGGTTAATAGTTATATCTTCAACTTCATGTTCTCTTTCAATCAGTGCATTTACAAGAGCCATCGGGACTGGAACTGCAATACCGCACCATACCTCAACTCCATTTTTAATCATCTTAACGGCTTCTTCTGCGGATCTTTTTTTCTCTTTGTAGATTTCCTGTAGATTCAAAGTAGTTCTCCTGCCTGATGAAATAGTCTGTATTTGCTGAATGAATTCAGATGCTGAATTATACAACGCATAACTGTCTGGTCAATCATTTTCTATATAATAAATCTGGATTCATTATAGGAAAAGAGTTTGACAAATTTATGTTCCGGTCGTGTAGAATCTAAAAAACTGAGGGATGGAGCCTGATTGTATGTTTTGGTTTGAAAATAGTATTCTGGATTATGAAATCTCTGATGATGACCTTAAAATATATAATCCATATCTCAAAAATCTTAAAAAAATAATTGATCAAAACAGAAATCTGGATAATGAGGAGCTTGCATCGTTACTCCTGACCCACAGAAATGATTTTGTTACCGATTACTGTTTTACAATCCCATATTATGATGTTCTGATAAAAGCTGCTTCTTATTCGCCAATTGTTGAAATAGGAGCAGGGAGCGGTTATTGGGCCAGGTGTCTAAGTAAAATTGGAGCCGATGTCATCGCCTATGACAGTCATCCGCCGGGTATTAATAGTCCCTGGGAATGGTTTAAAGGGAATCCATGGTTTGATGATTCATGGTATCATATTGTAAAAGGTGATGAAACGGATGCTGCTCATCACCCCGACAGGGCTCTGTTTATGGCGTGGCCCGTGCCGCTGAATCCCATGGCTTATAATGCCCTGTGCAGTTATAAGAATGCCGGAGGGAAAACTGTCATTTATATTGGAGATCCGAATCCGGCATCTTCTGGTGATGAATATTTTTATAAAATGCTGTATGAGCATAAAGAGATTGAGACTGTAAATCTATTCAGCTGGCCCGGAATTAAAGAGAAGCTTTTAATATACTCCCTCGTCTGAAACGCATATCTATTGTTATTGGAGCAAAGCCCGGTGTTAAAAATCAGACTGGTGTAAATATCAGAATTGTGTAGACCCCATGTGATGATTATTTGTTGTCAATTACCTTGATCACATTTCTAACTTTAAAATTCTGTTTATCCAGTTTTGTAATTATATTATCGAGATATTTTTCAGTTCCGGTAATTTCAATCATCCTCTTGTCACCCTTTTCGTAGGTTATTAAACCAAAAAGAATAGTCAGTTTTGAATAATCTTTACCCGTAATAAAAATCTGATATGTATTTTTTTTACCGATGAAATTCAGGAAATAACTGACTATTTCATTTAAGAGGTGAGTCTTGACTATCATTGGATTCATATTCCGGTACCTTAAAGTATTTTATAAATTTTATTAAAATTTGTTTAGAATTAAAGTCAAATGAAAAAAATCTCCCCGGCGGGTACGGCGACCCACTTGATGAGGAAAGGGGGTTAGGAGTTTGCGTGGGATTTATTGTATTTGTTTTAAAAAATCCCCCCCTTCTTTTCAAGGGGGGTCAGGGGGGATTAATTTGCTATCGAAACAGCCGCTACCGACTGCGATACTGTAAGAGCGCTGTCGTAATCGGTGTCTGTTACCACGGCATAGATGCTGTAGTTTGCGCCTGTTTCAAGTCCGGTGACTGTGAATGGTGATACAGGATCTGCACCTGCATCGTGACGAGATATAGTTGATTTTAGCCATCTCTGGTCTCCTGATATTGTTTAATAAGGGTTTTATGCAGTTTTAAAAACAGAGTTTTCAAAACGCCACTTGAGCTTCCCGCTCAGTATTAATACGATGGAGATTGGTAAGTTTTAAAAAAAATAAAAAATATTTCAGAAGGAGGATAACTTAATTCATTAGAATTTTTTATGCTACCTGAATTATTATAGGGAAAAGTCCTCTTGACTTTATTTATAGTTCCTTTATATATAAGATTTTAAAATTTGTATTATTTATGTCGATTATATATATTTTTTATAAATGATAGTTAGGCGCAAAAAGAGCAAATTGGTTTGGAAGAGCCGGCATCCGCGCCGGAAAAGAAAGAATAAGACGATAATTGCCCAAGAGGTTCATGATGCCTAATATAATGCAAAAAACAATTCTTCTTGTGGAAGATGAAGCAATCCTCGTTATAACCGAAAAAGCTGGACTTGAAAAATACGGATATAAAGTCATCACTGTAGATTCAGGTGAAAAAGCAATTGATTTTATCTTCACAAAAAAAGAACCCATTGACCTTATTCTTATGGATATTAACCTCGGAGGTGGTATCGATGGAACGGAAGCCGCGCAGGAAATATTGAAAGAACACAATATCCCTATTTTGTTTCTTTCATCTCACACTGAAAAGGATATTGTTGAAAAAACAGAAAAGATAACATCGTACGGATATGTTGTAAAAGCTTCAAGCTTTACAGTCCTTGATGCATCGATAAAGATGGCGTTTAAACTTTTTGAGGCAAATCACAAGATATTCGAAAGTGAAATAAAACAAAAAGTGATGTTGTCTAATATTGCTGATGTAATTGTAATAATCGACAAAGAAGGTATAAATAGATATAAGAGTCAGAATATTACAAAATGGTTCGGCTGGAAACCTGAAGAACTTATTGGGCAAAGTACCTGGGACGTTGTTCATCCTGATGACCTGATAGATACTCAGTTGTTTTTTACCGGCATCATGAAAACACCTGGAGCTGCTGGAACAACTGAATGTAGATATTTATGCAAAAACGGTGATTATACAATAATAGAAATTACTCTGGTGAATCTATTGCATGATCCTGTAATTCGCGGTGTATTGGGAAATTATCATGATATTTCAATGCGGAAAAAAAGTGAACAGGAACAACTTATACTTGCTGCTCTTATCGATAATTCGAACGACACGGCCATTGTAAAAGACCTTGATCGCCGTATAATATCATGTAATAAAAATTTTATTCATGCAACGATGTCAGAATCAGTTTCAGATCTCTTCGGGAAGACTGATGCAGATATTCTTGGCATCTCTGAAAATGATGAACCAGCCCGCTCATACATGCTTGATGATCTCAAGGCTCTCCAGTTGAAACCGGGGGAATCGATCTCAAGAGAAGAGGATATTCCTTCACCAGACGGCCGGATACGAACATATATAACAAAAAAATTTCCTCTGGCCATTGCATCAGAGATCATAGGTATTGGTGTCATGACAACTGACATCACTGATCGGAAGCAGATGGAAGATGCGCTGCTGGCAGAAAAACTGTTCTCCGAGTCGCTGATTAGCAATCTGCCCGGTGTGTTTTATCTCATTAGTGAAGAGGGGAAGTTTTTACGTTGGAACACAAAATTTGAAGAGGTGACGGGCCGCTCAACAGAAGAGATGGCGCAGATAAGTCCTATAGATTTATTTGAAGGTGAAGACAAGCAGGCTATTGCTTCGGCTATTCAACGGGTGTTCACTCATGGTCAAGTTCAGGTAGAAGGGCATTTTGTAGCCAGAAATGGGAAGAGAACGCCATACCAATTCAGCGGGGACAAAATTATGGTAGATGGTGTTCCTTCTCTGATTGGTCTTGGGTTGGACATTACCGATCGCAAGCAGGCAGAACAGTTGCTTGACGGCAAAAACAGAATGCTAAATTCCCTTTTGGAAAACTTGCCAATCGGAGTATTTATGGTAGAGGCTCCGAGCGGAAAGCCACTCGTGGCAAATGAAATTGCAAAACAGTTATTAGGCAGAGGCGTTTTGCCAGATGTTAACAAGGAAAGTATTGGTGATGTATATCAGGCATTTAAGAAAAATACCAATGAAAAATACCCATTGGATGAAATGCCTATTTTGCGGGGTCTTCGTGGCGAAAAATCGCACATCGAAGATATGGTAGTATTAAGGCCTGATGGGACAATCTCTCTTCTGGAAGTGTATGGAAGCCCGATAATTGGAAAAGACGGAATTGTAAGTGCCAGTATAGTGAGTTTTCTTGACATCACCGGCCGCAAAAACTCCGAAGAAAAAATCAGATTATCCGAGTCAAATTTAAGTTCCTTAATTAACAACAGAGAAGACGCTATCTGGTCCATTGATCGGAATTATAATATCCTTATCATGAATTCTTTTTTTAAACAGGAATATCTCCGTATTTTTAAACAGGAATTGAGTGTCGGTATAAGCGGCCTTGATATTATTTCTCCGGAAATGAAACCGTTGTGGAAATCAAACTATGATAAAGCGCTTTCGGGTGAAAAAGTTGTTTTTGAATTTTCGGTACAAAAGGTTAACCCGGTGCAATTTTATGAAGTTTATCTTAACCCCATAGTGGTAGATGGCGGCATTGAAGGTGTTTCGGCAATAAGTATGAATATAACCGAACGCAAAAAGGTTGAGGATAAAATTATTGAGCAACAAAACCTTTCTAATCAGTATCTTCAAATTGCCAATGTAATGATGCTTGTATTAAATTACACAGGGGAAATCATTCTAATTAATAAGAAGGGACTCGATATTTTAGGTTATGGAGATGAGCAGGAACTTCTTGGTAAAAACTGGTTTGAAACAACCCTGCCAAATGAAATAGTTGATGAAGTTAAGAATGTGTTCAATCAGCTGATATCGGGTATTAGTGAGCCAGTAGAATATTACGAAAACTCCTTACTTACCAAAAACGGTGATAGTCGAATAATTGCTTTTCATAATAGGCTGTTGAGGGATAAAGATGGCAATATATCAGGAATCCTTTCTTCAGGTGACGACATCACCGAACGCAAGCATGCAGAATCAGCTCTGAAACAGATCGAGTGGATGCTCTCGGAAAATTTAAATTCGAATATCAATTCTAAAATCGAAAATCATGACCAGGGCTATGGCGACCTGACTGCATTGAATATTGACGGACTTATTCTGAAATCTATAGGCCCGGAACTTTTGAAAAATTTCTCCAACGATTACCTCGATCTGCTCGGTACTTCGTCGGCAGTTTACGAAAAAAATGGCGACTATGCTTTCGGTATTTTCTCTTCAGGTTGGTGTCGTATGATGGACAGTGCTTCGCGAAAGCTCTGCAATACGTCAGACAATATCGAGGCTTTAAAATCAGGGAAATGGTTATGCCATGATTCCTGCTGGTGGGATTGCTCGAAAGAGGCGATTGACCAAGGAATCCCTAATGACATTGAATGTGCCGGTGGTATCAGGTTGTATGCGGAACCTATTATTGTGCGAGGGAGAGTCGTCGGGGCGATTAATTTCGGTTACGGCAATCCGCCAGTAAGCAAAGAGGAACTTCAAAAACTTGCTGATAAATATCATATTAGTTATGACGACCTTCTTCGTGAGTCCAGTGCTTATGAGAAACGCCCTCCGTACATCATCAACATGGCTAAAAAACGACTTCATACAACTGCGCTTCTTATTGGTTCAATTATCGAAACAAAACAGGCAGAAGAAGCAGTTAATGAACAACTCAAGGAAAAAGAAATTATTCTCGAAGAAGTCAATCACCGTGTAAAAAACAACATGAACACCATTTATGGTTTGCTCTTCCTCCAGTCTGAAAGTATAGAAAATGAAGTCTCAAAAAATGTATTGCTCGATGCAGCAGGCCGTGTGCAGACAATGACTAATTTATACGATAAACTTTACAGGTCGGAAAGCAATAAGATTATATCAATCAAAGAACACCTCCACGCACTTATTGGAGAGATCGTCAGTATATTCCCTCAAAAGGTTTCAACTGAAATTGAAATAGATGAGATTGTTCTAAGCTCTAAAGTTCTAACTCCTCTTGCTATAGTTATCAACGAACTTATAACCAATTCTATGAAGTACGCATTTACAGGGAGGAGTGATGGTGTTATAACTGTAAAGGTTAACAAGATTGAAAACCGTGTATCGTTAACGTATGAAGACAATGGTGCCGGTATTCCGGAATCAGTTACCTTCGAAAATGCAACTGGTTTCGGAATGAAACTTGTTCTAATGCTTGTAGAACAAATGAATGGTACTATCGCTATAGAAAGAAATAAAGGAACAAAATTTATTATAGAGTTTGAAGCATAAAATTTTTCTTCGGTACCGCCGTCAGTCCGTGGACTCCGGCAACTGATTGGAAACTACTCATATGAACAGTTGTCTGCTTATAGTGAAGTCGAACTACAAGATACCTGGTAGAAGTTTTGTATTATATCTAAAAAAGTTTACACGCAAGTCTTATAATCCGGACAATCATCGGAGCCCGCTTCCTAATCTACAAAGTAAAATATTCCTTGTAAAATAACCTCGATTGTATAAGAAATGTATGCATAGTAGAAAAACATCAGTATTTCCGGAAATATTTTCCGTAGAAACAAGGAAACACCAAAATGACCGAAGCCCAAAAGAAACAACTTGAACAACAGCTCTGGAACATCGCAAACACCCTGCGCGGTAAAATGGATGCAGACGAATTTCGTGATTATATACTCGGCTTTATATTCTACAAATACCTTTCCGAAAGAATGCATCTATACGCAAACAAAATCCTGAAAGAAGACAAACTGAAATATGAAGATATAGATGAGAAAAGTAAAAAGGGTAAAGAATTCCTTGAAGCAATAAAAGAAGATGCTCTGCAGGAACTCGGCTATTTTCTTAAACCTTCAGAGCTCTTCAGCGAAATAGCAAAACGCGGTCGCGGCAATAAGAAAGATGAAGATGATGAAGTCGGTGAAGGTAACTTCATACTTGCAGACCTTACCCGGATACTCAATCATATTGAACAGAGTACAATGGGGACCGAAAGCGAAGATGATTTTAATAAGCTCTTTGAAGACCTTGACCTTACCAGCACAAAACTCGGTCGTACCGAAAAAGCAAAGAATGACCTTATAGTTAAAGTTCTGGGACATCTCGACAAAATAGATTTTAATCTCGATAAAGTCCGTGAAGGTGACATTCTCGGTGATGCCTATGAATATCTCATAGGCCAGTTCGCCAGTGGTGCCGGTAAAAAGGCGGGTGAATTCTACACGCCCGCCCAGGTATCAAAGGTACTTGCAAAGATAGTAACCACCGGTAAGAAAAAATTAAAATCAGCCTACGACCCCACCTGCGGATCAGGCTCACTCCTCCTCCGTGTAGCTAAAGAGGCAGAGGTTGCAGACTTCTACGGGCAGGAGCTTAACCGAACCACATACAATCTTGCTCGTATGAATATGATACTCCATGACATACACTTCAGCCGCTTCGATATCCGGCAGGAGGATACTCTTGAACATCCTCAGCATATCAATGACCGCTTTGAAGCCGTTGTTGCAAATCCTCCATTCTCCGCACAGTGGAGTGCTAAATCTCTCTTCATGTCAGATGACCGTTTTAGCCAGTACGGTAAACTTGCTCCGTCAAGCAAAGCAGATTTTACCTTTGTACAGCATATGATTCACCAGCTTGCAGATAACGGGATAATGGCAGTTGTTTTGCCTCATGGTGTTCTCTTCCGTGGTGGTGCTGAGGGGCATATAAGACAGTATCTTATTGAAGATCGTAATTATCTCGATGCGGTAATTGGGCTTCCGGCAAATGTATTTTATGGGACATCAATACCTACATGTATTTTAGTATTTAAAAAATGCCGTGAGAAACCGGACGACATTCTTTTTATCGATGCAAGCCAGCACTTTGAAAAAGTTAAAAATCAGAATTATCTAAGAGATCAGGATATAGACAAAATAATAACCACTTACCGGAATCGTACTGCTGAAGAGAAGTACAGTTATGTTGCCCCCTTGCAGGAGGTAAAGGATAACGATTATAATCTTAATATCCCCAGGTATGTCGATACATTTGAAGAGGCTGATGATATTGATTTAGGTGTAATTTCAAAAGAGCTTCATGAACTGGAAAGTGAAATGAAGGGGACTGATAAAGTTATAGCCGGGTTTTGTAAAGAGCTGGGGATTGGGGTGCCGTGGTGACCTGACGGACCTCACCCCCCGGCCCCCTCTCCTCAATGAGAGGGGGAGAAAGAGTGAGGCAACAAAAAAGTTTTATTCAAAAACAGTAAGTATAGTTAACAATTCCCCCCTTCTCCGTGCGGGGAAGGGGGTTAGGGGGGATCTGCTCCTTTAGTTTCAAAATTCTAATCTCCCCACCGGTTTTGTGCAGTTACATACTTGACTTAAAAGCAGTATATACTCTAAAGTACTATACTCTAAAAAATTTAAAAAAATAAAGGGATTTTATAAAAATTATGAATAGTTGTAAAAACAAATATCAGCCGATAAATCGAATTTTATCTGTCTTTTTCATATTCTTCATGTTTATGCTCAGCTCCGCAGAGAATGGATCAAATTTGCAGAGTAAAGAAAAATCGGATTCAGCCAGCTCAAAAACTGTAATGCGTGCTCTTTATATACCGAACCAACAGAGCCGTAAAATCGATTATATTAAAACTCTATTAGAAAAGGGGAAGCCTTTTGGAATCAATATGCTTGTTTTTGATGTTCATACATATGGAAGCACAGTATTTAAAGCGGACAAAAAAGTTCTGGAGTATCTGAAGAGTGAAAATATATATACTGTTGCGCGTGTGGTATGCTTTCAGGACGGGCTCAATCAGATAACAATCCCTGAAGCAAAGATGAAAGCTCTCCATACTCTTGTTGGTGAAGCTGCTGATGCGGGATTTGAAGAGGTACAGCTTGACTATATAAGATTTCAAGATGGCGGAATCGCTTTCCCGCTTAAAAAGAAATATGCATTTATAGAAGAATTGCTGAAGAGTTTCCGTAAAATAACTGATGAGCGTAAAGTTAAACTATCTGCTGATCTGTTCGGACGAATTGTGTACAATCAGAACGATATGATAGGGCAGAAGATGGAAGTATTCATTCCGCATACAGATGTGCTCTATCCCATGCTTTATCCTAGTCACTATACCGGAGACCGGCAGAGAATGTCTAATCCCGGAGAGACTGTAAAAGAGGGGACTCTTAAAGGTCTTAAACGTGTAGAGGGAACTAATGTCGCTATACAGCCATGGATTCAGGCCTTCCCGTACAACATACAGCCTGCAAAAGTAAAACTTGATCAATATGTAGCGCTTCAGATTAAAGGGGTAGAGGAGACCGGTGCCCGCGGATGGGTTGCCTGGAATCCCAACGGGGATTATTCATCTGTATTCAGCGCTTTGAGTATGATTAGCGGGAAAGAGATAACGGAAAAAGAATAGTACATAAAAACGTGCCCGCCCCCTCTGGCCGCCGGCCATCTCCCCCATGAATGGGAGGAGAGAAATAGGAAATTTTCCAAATTCCCCTTTCTCTTCTTTATGGGCGACGAACAGGATGTTCTAGTTTCGAGTGCGTACAGGAAGCACAAATTGCTCTCGACGAAAGGTGCCCGACGGGCGGATAGGGGCGGGGCGTGAGATTATCATAATAAATAAGGAAAAAATATAATTTATGAATTATCAGCAGATATATTCTGAAAAACTTAGAACAGCAGATGAAGCAGTGAAAGTTGTATCTTCGGGCGATGTAGTGGACTACGGTTCTTTTAATGGTAAACCGGTGTTGTGCGATATAGCACTTGCGAAACGTGCAGGAGAATTGCGCGGAGTCAGTATTTATTCTGCGGTAACTGTTCCGCCTGTTCCTGAAGTTTCAACTTTTCCAGATAGTTTTATTTATATGGATTGGCACTGGTCTAAACTTACCCGTCTTCTTGAGTTTAAAGGGGAACCTTTTTATTCCCCTATGCTTTATCAGCGCGCGCCTTTTTATCACAGGCACAACAAGCCACGCTCATACAGGTCTGCGAACTACCTTGATTTGACTTTGGCAAAATCAGTAAAGGTGGTGGCTATTATACAGGCCGGGCCTATGGATAAATTCGGCCATTTTAATTTCGGACCACAGTGCTCGCATACATGCGCCTGTATCGATACTGCTGATTTTGTAATAATAGAAGTGAATAAAAATCAGCCTAATTGCCTCGGTGTTGAGAATTCGGTGCATATTTCAAAAATTGATTATCTTGTAGAAGCACCTGAGTCTCAAAAACTTTTTTGTGCTCCAACGGCCGCACATAGTGATGTAGACAGCCAGATCGCAAAGCACATTATGAATTATATAAGTGACGGATGCTGTATTCAGCTTGGAATTGGTTCAATGCCGAATCTTATTGGTGAGATGATAGCGGAATCCGATCTGAAAAATCTCGGCGGACATACCGAAATGTTTGTAGACGCATTTGTTAAAATGATCGAAACAGGGCGGATGAATGGGAGTAAAAAAAATATAGATCATAATCTCTGCGCGTATACTTTTGCGCTTGGAAGCAGTTATATGTATGACTTTATAGATAATAATCAGGGACTCATGGCATGCCCGGTTGATTATACCAATAGTGATGAAGTGATCGGAAAGATAGATAATTTTGTAAGTATAAACAATGCTCTGCAGATAGATCTCTATTCGCAGGTTAATGCCGAGTGCCTTGTCAGCGACGGTGTTGCTCAGCAGGTTTCCGGAAATGGCGGAATGCTCGATTTTGTTATGGGTGCTCATAAGTCTTATCGGGGACGAAGTTTTATCTGTTTTTCATCTACTTACACAGACAAAGCCGGTATAGTTCATTCAAGAATTCTTCCTACACTCGAGGCCGGGACTATTGTAACCGTTCCAAGGCAGGCTGTAGATTTTGTTGTAACCGAGTATGGAGCCGTACGATTAGCCGCATGTCCCACATGGATGAGGGCGGAGAAACTTATCAGCATAGCGCATCCTGATTTCCGTGACAGTCTGATAAAAGAAGCTGAAAGAATGAAAATCTGGCGAAGAACAAATAAAATTTAAAAGCTTGTTATGGAGATGTCGGATAATATTTCAAACTCTACACATGAGCAGACTGTAACTCATCAGGAGATTTCCAGGACAATGGATCAAATAAATATTCAGACTCAACAGCAGGCATCCGGTGCCGAAGAGATCGCATCATCGGCTGAGGAGATAAGTGCACAGGCAGAAAATATGAAAAACCAGCTGGAGTTTTTTAAGATATAAAATTGTTTTCAGTGACTCACATTTTATTATAGATAAATAATCGTTGTCCCCCTTTCAGCAGGGGATTGTAATATTTTTCTTATATAATATTTTAATTGGAACAGATTATGAAAAGAA
>JBBRFT010000025.1:0-24682 GCA_038241375.1 Spirochaetota bacterium | reverse complement strand
GCCTTCGGCGGCGGGGAGATAATATCTTATATTTTGTTCTAAAATGGAAGATGTTGAATTAACATTCTACAAGAAGAATTCTGCCGTTTTATTTAATTCAAGAATTTCTTTTTAGCCTTGACTGCATATGTATAATTAAATTATCCTATAAATGTTATTCGTAAGATAGTATTCTAATGTTTACTTACTGCTTACGATAGCAAACTTAACACTATTTGATTTTAACTAAATTAATAATATGACAATAACCGAAAACTATAACAGAATAAAAAATGAAATAATTGAAACCGCTCTTAAGTGCGGACGAAATCCCGATGATATAAAAATAATATGTGTCTCAAAAACTTTCGCAGTGGAAAAAATTCAGGAGGCTGTGAACTCAGGAATAAAGTTTTTAGGTGAGAGCAAAGTTCAGGAAGCTTATTCAAAATTTCAACTTGTCACAGGCGACTAAGAACTGCACAAGATTGGGCAACTTCAAAAAAATAAAGCTCGAGAAGCTATTGATATTTTCGACGTAATACATTCAATAGATAAAGTCTCAACTGCGTCCAGGCTGAATTCCGAAGCTGAAAAAAAAGATATAGTTCAGAGGATTTATCTCCAGCTTAAAACAACTGAAGAAACAAATAAACATGGAGCTGATTCTGCTGAAATAATTAGCATTACCGAAGCTGTTTCTGCCATGAAAAATATTAAACTTGAAGGATTAATGTCAATCGGACCGAATACATCAGATCCCATACTTATCCGGAAATCATTTATCGAAACAGCTAAAACACTCGATATTATAAACAGCCGTCTCAAACTTAATCTTGCCGGCTTGTCTATGGGAATGTCCGGAGATTATAAAATAGCTGTACAGGAAGGCGCAACAATACTTAGAATCGGCTCGGCAATTTTCGGAGACAGGAATTATATATGAAAACAGATAAACAGCAAATAGGAATTATCGGAACAGGCAACATGGGCGGCGCAATAATCAAGGGTATCACTGCCGCGAAATTAAATACAAATATTAAAATATACGATACCGATAAAGAAAAAGTAATACCCTTCATATCTCAGACCGGCGTTAGTGCCGCAGATACAATTGATGAACTCATTACATTATCAGATATTCTCATTCTGGCAGTTAAACCTGACAATATATTAAAAGTTTCATCTTCATTAAAAAATTTCAGTGGTGTTATCATTTCAATCGCTGCCGGAATATCTATAAATTCCATTGCAAACACCACTGGAAATGATAAAAAAATTGTTCGGGCAATGCCTAATACACCTGTTACAACAGGCTGTGGGATGACAGTACTTTCACACTCTTCAAATATAACTGCAGATGAAATTCAATATGTAAGATCTATTTTTTCCTCAATCGGTGAAGTTCTTATTATGGACGAAAAACATATGAATGCTGTTACAGCTATCTCCGGGAGCGGGCCAGCCTATATTTTCACATTTATTCAGGCCATGGCAGATGCAGGTGTAAAACTCGGCATCCCCAGAGCTGAATCGCTTATACTTGCCGGCCAGACTATTTTAGGATCGGCAAAAATGTTTCTTGACAAAAAAGAAAATCCCATTATGCTGAGAGATAAAGTTACTTCTCCAGGCGGGACAACTATAGCAGCATTACATATTCTGGAAAAAGCTGGTTTTAGCGGAATTATAATCGATGCGATTGAGACTGCTGCGAATAGAGCAAAGGAGCTGGATAAACCCTGATGAAAATGCCTACATTATACCAGCTTAATCAGATAAAGCATATCCTGATATTCACTCTAATATCACTTTTCCTGATACTTATAAGCGGTAATATAATATCATTCTTCTTTACAAAAAAAATAAATATAAATCCCGAAGCATATATTATCAATAATGGATTCCCTGTATTCACCTCTGAAAAAGATTATATTGAGTTCATAAAAAATTACCCTTTCAATCCGGGTGTAGAGCTTACTATTTATAAAGTATCACAGGGTGAAACACTCTGGTCATTACGGAAAAAATTCAACATCACTATTGATACATTGATTTCAGCTAATCCGCACCTGAAAGGTCTCGATTTATCTGAAAATAAAACGATAGTTATACCTTCTAAAAATGGATCCCTCTTTACTTTTGATGACTATCGCGACGTTGGAAAAATGCATTCGCTTATGTGGGGAGAAAATAAAATTCTTGGTGATTACAAACCAAAAATATTCCGTATAATCTCACCAGACGATATGCGCCTTGTTTTTTTTGAAAATGAAAAACCGCTTGTAGTTAACAATGATATACAAAAAATCTATGCATATAAAATGACATTTGCAGATCCGTTGGATGCAGGTTTTTATTCTTCAATGTACGGGGATCGTGTTAATCCTATATATGGAGAAAATGTAGAATTTCATAATGGTGTTGATATCGCAACAAGAACCGGGACTCCGATAAAAAGCGTAAGAAGCGGAATAGTTTTTTTTGCAGGATGGCGGGAAGGATTCGGTTATACTGTTATAATTCAGCACGAAGACGGCTATGGCACTTTTTATGCACATTGTTCAAAATTATTTGCAAAACAAGGGCAATGGGTCAATCAAGGGGAGAACATTGCCGCAGTTGGTTCCACCGGAAGATCGACAGGATCTCACCTACACTATACCGTTATGCGCCATGGGAAACTCTTAAATCCTCTTAAATTTTTATGGTAATATGATTGGTTTTTTCTTAACCCTCTTATCTGCCATATTCTATTATTTGTCTTTCCCGCCACACTCCGAAGGTTATTCAGCGTTTATATCACTTACACCGTTTCTTTTTGCTCTATCGAAGACTAAATCTTTCAAAAAATCAGTCTTACTTGGCATGTTCTGGGGTCTAATTATTTCAATCATTCTATCCATACCTCTATACAATGCACTTGTAACAGAATATGATTTGAGTATATTTTTTTCATCATTGCTCATAATAGTTTCGGTCTACCTCCCTTACGGAATTATATATGGAATTTTCGGACTTTCATACAGATATTTTTTTATCAGCAATACAAAGTATATTCCATTAATCGCAGCTTCTCTATGGTTACTTATAGACTACCTGATGACTATAACGCCGATTTTCTTGCCATGGAATTTTTTTGGATATTCACATACTTTTACCCCATTCATACAAATAGCTGATATAACCGGAATTTATGGAGTGACTTTTTTTCTTGTTTTAATAAATACAATTTTTTCTTCTATTTTTTATTATAGAAAAATTAATTTAAAAACAAATATCTTAATAATAATTTTGACAATCACTTCTATAACTATTTACGGTAATTTCCGTAAAAATTATATTTCCGGTATAATTAAAACATCAAATATTAAAACAATAAATGCATCGGTAATTCAGGGAAATTTCGATTCTAATGAAAAATGGAATTCTAAAAATACTGCAGCAATCATGAATACTTACATAAACATGACCAAACAAGTCATAGACAAAGCTGATATAATCGTCTGGCCGGAAACAGTTCTCAATTCAAATGATAAAGATAATCTTAATGTTGTAACGGGATTATCTTCTGTTTTAAAAGAAAATCAGTTATTTATAGCTGGAGCGACAAGAATCGACTCAAGTAACCATATCTTCAATTCGATATTAACAGCCGATAAAAATGGTCTGCGTTATATTTATGACAAAAAAAAACTCTTCCCTTTCACCGAAACATCCTTTGCCGGATTTTCTTCTGGTAATTTTATGGACTCTCCCGCTGTCTTTGCCCCAGGGATAACCAGGCCGGTCTATAAGTCCGGTTTAACAGACATCGGTTATACTATCTGTTTTGAATCTATATATCCGGACTATGTCAGAAAGATTAAAAATTCAGGTGCTTTAGTGCTTATAAATACATCTAACGACTCATGGTTCGGTAACACATACGAGCCATATATGCATATGTATTCGAGTATCGTACGGGGAATTGAAAATAGAATATTTGTTATTCGTTCATCAAACAGCGGGATATCTGCAATTATTTCTCCAGATGGAGAGGTACTAGAATCCATCGATTTAAACGTAAGAGGTAAGATAATAACATCAATAAAACCAGTCAGAATCTACTCTTTTTATTCTAAAACCGGAGACTGGGTCATCATCACTGCAGTAATAGTAATTATGTTTTTTTTAATTTATAATATCAAAAAGACTTAGTAAAATCAGTCTTTTCGATATTTTTTAATCAGTTCTTTTTTACCCTCTTCCATGTCAAGTTTTCTTCGGAATGAATCAGCTTCTTCCCCAAAAGTGCTATTCTGGAGTTTAAAAATCATATCCTTTTTCTCTTTATCATTTAATTCACTATTATTTTCAATATCACTATAAGCAGACATATATGACAATTCTTTCTGCTTTTCAGCATCCATAAGGCTATCCACCTCTTCAAGCCTTTGTACAATTTCAGGAGAAAAAATTTCTTCCCGAAATTGTTTTATCTTAGAGGATTTATCACTCTCCGCCATTTCACTTAAATCTTTTGAAAAAGCTTCTAACTTTTCAGTGTATCGTGTATAGGGCTTTCTATTATTTTCAATATCATCAGCATCTTTTCCCCACATCTCAGTATTAAGTTTTTTTATTTTATTCTCTTTCTCTTTTCCATAAAGAGTCTGGTCATTTATTATCCCCGCACGCCTAATAGGATATTCCTGAGATTTAAGAGAAGCTCCAAAAATAATATCAGCATTTTTTTCTCCAAACATTTCGACCTGCATTTTTCTCATTTTTAAAAGAATTCCAAGAAAATCATCGGTACTGTTTAAATCTTTCATGCTGTTTAATTCGGAAGCAAGTCTGTTTTCATATTCAAGAAATACTTTGTATATTTCCAATAATTTATCAGCATTCTCACTATCCATTGAATCATAAAGATATTTCCTTACCGCTTCAATATGCTGATCATAATTCATCTCTTTAAAAGTTTCCTGAAGAAATTTAAAAAATTTAAGTGTATATTTATTTACAAGATTATCTTTAAAAAATTCCCGGCTTTTCGTATCATTAAAATCAACTTTCTTTAAATAATCACGAACGTCAGAATAACTTAGTTCATCAGAACTTCCTGAAATATATTCCGTATCATCCGATGAAAAGATATTTGTGATCACATTAATTACTATAACAACCATAAATATAATAACAGCAAAAATTAACAAATTTTTCTTAGACAGCTTAAACATAGATCTCACTCCCAAAATAAAATCAGGCTGCAATATTGCAGCCTGATATGTCTCTAAATAATTATGTGTACGTTGTATTAAAAACCTTTATTCTTCAAATCACTTACCATGTCAATATAAAACTGAGGTGCATCAAAACCAGGAGTTATTCCGAAAAACTGATTTACGATATTCAAATGGTCAACTCCTCCAGCCCACCATGCTCCTTCTATCACACCTCTAAAAGTCCCCCATTTAGCGGAAGAGACAGATACTAAACCATCATTATCACCTTCATAATAGAGTGCAATCAGCCAGGGAACTTGCAGAATAATACTATTGGAAACATACTTGATTTTAGAAGTATAACTCTGATAATACAATCCGGATATATTAGGACAATTTTTATTAAATGTATTCTGCATATAAGGCCTGGTCATTTCAAGACCATTTTCAAGAGAATTAGGATTTTTATCGCCAAATATAAATGTATACACTATGTCCATAGTTGCTCCGACTAATGTCCATCCCTGATTCGGTACTATATTAAAAACTGTATCTGCTACTGAACTTCCTCTATGAGGTCCGGAAAGACCTGTATATGAAGCTACTTTCCCCGATAATCCGAGATTTGTAATGGCATATCTAGTATAAATAGTACCATGAGAATGACCAATTATATTAGCTTTAGATTTTCCAGAAATTGCAAGTATATTAAGAAATTGGGTCTTAAACGATTTAGCCTTATTAGCAGTGCTATCCATTCCGTTTACAGAAGTTATATAAACATCAGCCCCTTCATCCTCAAGGGCTCCCTCAATTCCCCACCAATAATCAACGATATTAACTATTTTAGCCTGAGCACCCATACCATGAGCAAGAACAACAGGGAATTTAGTATCACATTTAGGAGTGCTGCCCGAAGCAAATACCAGCGATGGAATCAATAATAATGAAAAAATAACCAAATATAATTTAAAATTCATAAAATCCCCCTTACTTATATCATAAATACATCATAATTATTTTGCGAACAATGTCAACAAAAAACCGTCCAGTTGGTCTGAAAAGTTATAAAACTGAAAGAAATAGAGTATTGAATAAAATATTATCCCGCCTGATGAGTTTTTTTGATAATCATTTAAATTGATTACATCTGGGCTACATTTATAGAAAATGGTATAAACTTTAGCATTTGAGGGACAACCTGCAGTTTCAAAACGAAGTTTTTAGAATCAATCGTAGTGTAAAGATAAACAAAATAAACATTAAAAGGTATTACAATATTTCCTCAATAACAATCCTAAATCCATAATAAGGACTTCGGGCAGTAGGACATCTCCTGAATCTGAATTCTTTTGATTTCTGAATATTTTCACTTAAAAGCGATCCGCCTCTAAGAGTTTTGTAAATACTTCCAAAATCTTTATTAGATACACTTATATCATATCCATCATACCAATCCATAGTCCATTCCCAAAGAAGACCTAATTGGTATTCCGAATTACCCATATTAAGTTTTAAAGCTTCAACAAAATCTACATCTGACTTTACTTTAGAACTATTATCAAAAGAAAAATTTTTAATAGATTGAAGGCCGGCAAAATCCCCTAAAATTTCCCACTCGTATTCATATGGCAATCTAACAACTTCTCCGGTTTCGGAACTTAACCATCTGGTATATTCTACGGCATCGTACCAGGTTAACTGCATACCCGGGAAGTTTTCATCATAAAACCCGTTAAAAAAAATATTTTCGCACATAAAAGGCTTCACCCATGAAACATTTTTCTCTTTCTGCCATTTATTACTATTCCAAACCCAACCCCACCCGTCTTTTTCAGCTTCTGTAACATAAGATGTAGCCTGAATGAATTCTTTAAAATCCACAGCTGTTATTAATTTTTTTTTAATATAAAATGGGCTATACTGAATTTTTTTAAGAGGGGATGATGCGGTGATAAATTCTTTTTTAATTTTATGGCCATCAATCTTTGAAACTATACTATCTACTTCGGCAGTATCAATACCTAATTCAAAATTACCACCGGAGAAATAGAGATAATCATTCAACTCAAACATTTACTATTCTAAAACTTCTAAAATCGTAAATAAATCCTTTCCGTCTTCAGGAAAAACAGAATTTAAAGATGTAATAAGCAATTTGAAATCACTGCTGCTATATTTTTCGATGACCTCATTTTTTATAGTATTAACAAGCATCATTGAATATTTCTTTTCTTTTCCAGGTAAAACAACTAGAAATTTACTTCTATCAATCCGGGCTGAAAAATCACCATGGCTCAATCTTGACTTAATAACTTCAGCTATCTGTATGTAAAGTTTCTCCAATTCAATACGCCCGAATCGTTCATAAAATCTTTTATAATTTTTAACACTAAACATCACAAGACTCATTGGAATATTTAAATCTCTTGCATGCTGCATTTCATTTTCAATTTTTTCATAAAACATAGAAGTTAAATCACTTGATTTATTTAATTCCGGATCGATTTCATACATCCTATGAAGATACGGAAAAAGAAAACGATTTATTTTCTGGATACGTATATCTATATCAACTATATCTACTTCAGAATTTATTTTAAATATTGTTATAAATCCTGATAGTTGCCCCGAAATAATAAATGGATAAGCAATAAATAACTTCATTTTTAAGATTCTATTTCTTCCAAAAGTATCAATTATAACGTTCGATTCATTAAAATTCTCAAGTATAATTGAATTTTTTTTATTCATAAGAAATGAAATCAGACGATTCTCTTTTTTTATTTTAAATCCGGAATCCGAAAAACCAAGAATATTCCCGGATTCATTATAAGCAGGATAATAATCGCCATCAACCTGATTCTTTACAAAAAGAGTATAACATTCAAGACCAAGAGAATAAAAATTTTTCTGTATTACTTCTTCCAGATCACCCAGAGATGTGACATCCAGAATAGAGTCTTGGAAAAACTCGACATCAGATAATATTTCTTTTTCAATCCTTAAAGCATTAAGCTCTGTAGTGGTTTTTTCATATTTATATAATGACTCAAGAATAGATGAACTGATATCGGAAAGAGCCTGGAGAAATTCTATTTCGGTATCAGTAAAATCTTCCGAATTTATTTTTTCTCCTACAAGAATAACCCCCGAAAGTTTATCATTCTTTACAAGCGGGGTTAGAATTCTTGCATCTACAGATGTAAACTTGTAATAGTCATCTCTCAGGTTGTTGTCATTTTTAATATCATCAATATCCAATACACCTTTATAAGTACTAAGAATTTGAAGAATACCTTCATTAATAGCCCAATGAATATCACTATCTGATATTTTTATACCATGAGTATCTGTGATTATCCACTTCGCTATATCATCTTCAGAAGGAGCAATAATGGAAACAGATGACACGCCCAGCTGACCCATAATAGAAAACAAAATAGTTGAATATACATCTGCTACCGTATCAGCCTTTATAAACTCTTTCTGAATTTCAAAAAGAGTACCGTAATCGTTAAATTCAGGCATTTCAAAATCTTTAACTTCCTGAATACGAACACTCTCAACAACTTCAGATTCCGGAACATCAATATTTGGAATCTCTTTTATATAGGATCTTCCAATATCTATAGAATCTTCTAATGAAATTTTCTCCGTTTCAAATTCGGATTCTAAAATTTCAGACTTATAAGAAACTACATTATCCGGGATTTTATAAATTCCGGAGGTTGAGTCACCTGAAATAAAAGAACTTTCATCAAACAGGAGTATTTCCTCTTCTATTTTATTATCTTCCGGAATTATTCCATCTCTGCTTTCAGGAGGATTTATTTCTTCAAGCAATTCAGCGTCTAAATGCAGTAATGGTTCTTCCGTAAGATCGAATTCACTAATATCAACCTTCTCTACATTTAGAGATTTTTCAGTTTCAGCAGGTCCCTTTATCCGATCAATTAAAGTAACTTTCCCGGTATCATTTATCTTCTGCTTATATTGTAGCGCGCGTTCAAGTAGACCCATTTTTAAACACCAATTTCTTTTAGTACTTTTGAATATAGTTCAAAATATTCAGATTCAGCAAATTTCCGAATTACTTCTTCAGGCAATTTCTCAAATAAGCCGTCAAGATACGATAATAATTTTATAAGATTTTCATGTTTATCCGGGAACTCAGAAACAAGTTCAAATAATTTCTCTTTATCTTCTAAAATTATAATTTTATCAGAAATATCTGGAATTTCTTCAACGGTTAGAGCTACTTTTCCATTAAAAACTTTTTCAATTACAGCATCAGGTTTAAAATTAAAATCTCTTAATAATATTTCCTCTATTTCAGAAATTTCTTCCTCAAAAACTATTGCATTTGCGGAAGAAATATCTTCTTCGATGGATATTTTTTCAGCTTCAGTAATACTATTTTCATTTTTTGTAAAATAGTTAAGATTTTTTGTACCGGAGTAATTACTTCTAAAAAAATCAATCTCCGGCTTAATAAAATCAATTTCATTATCAAGATCAAATTTTTTATAATAATCACCAAAGAGCTTATCTTCTATATATTCTTTTTCATCAGGAATAAGACCTAATATTTCCGAAATTTCACTCTGAATCAATGAATCTTCAGACTCAAAATAATCATCTATTTCATGAATATATTTTGTAAAATCATCGCGGATAATTGCATTATCTATAAATTCAAAATCAGAATCTACATAAAAAACTTCTTCCTTAAAAACAATATCAAATTTTTCTGAATTATAAAGAGTATAATCTTCAAGAATATAATTAGAATATTCCCCCTCTTGTGTAGTAATTTCAAGTAGTTCCATTTTCCCATCTGCAACTTCAATCATTTTAACCAATCGTTCAGTTAAAAGATCTTCATTATAAGAAGCGGTGTCTTCCTGTATTTTTTTATTCAGAAACTGATCATCTGCAAATCTGATCTTAGAATCTAAATCTGTTTCACTATATTTTTCTAACGCTTTTTCGTCAATTTTTGTAAAATTTACATTATTTAAGATTGAAAAAAGCTGAGTATCTAGTGTTTCTTCATTAATTTTTATACTGAATAGTTTTTTTGCCTCTGGAATAACATCATTTAATTCAGAAATATATTCAATATTATTTATATGAATAATTTCATCAATTTCTTCAGAGCTATTTTTAAATAATGTATTCTTTTCAGTTAACTCATCATCTGCTGAAACGTGAATTTGAATATTCAGAGTATTTGGCTCCTGATTGTCGGATTCAGGAACTAATTTTTCAATTGAAGAATCTTGAGTAACTAATTCTATAATTGTATCTTTAATTTTATTTAATTTATCATTATTGATGACAGAATCGTTTAATTGTTCGACTTTATCCGATGCAATTTCATTAACTAAGAAATAATCATCTCCGATTGATGTTTCTGCCAAAATAAATGGTTCTGATTCTTTAATAGAAGCTTTAGCCTCAATAGAAACGTCATTTATAACCACATTTTTTGAAGAAAATGGAAGTTCAGCTTCCTGCCTGTAATTTTTAACTGGAACTAACTCAAAATCCTCTAAACCATCGATTAAATCTGCTTCACTTAAGAATAACACCTCTTCACTGGCTATTTTTTCTGCTTCAAGCAGATCAATTTTACCGAGAATTGACATATCAAATTTAGTTAAAACATCCGGTTTTATTAAGTCAACAGTTTCGCCGTTCTTCAAAATTGAAGCCGATTCGGTGTTTGTAATATTTTTATTAATAGAATCCATAATTATTCATCACTTTGTATTTTTGTAACTACTTATAAACCGGTGGCATTTGCTCTCCGCCATGCCTTCCGCGCGGCGGAGAGCAAATTTACCACTGATTTATAAGCAATTACGTATTTTTAGATCAATTAATATCTCAATAAAAAAGAATTAATAAGAAATGCAATTATTTAATTATCGGCATTTATAGCAATTTTAAATAAAAAAAGGAATGCCGTAAAGCATTCCTTTTTTTATTTAATAAATATATTTTATCTACTATCTTCTAGCAACTTTAAGTCTGACCTTTAATCTGTCTTTTTCCAGATTGAGAATAAACTTATCTTCTGAATACTGAGGCATTTCATTCATCTGACTATCAAGATCTTTCATCTTCAATTCAAGATCTGCAGCACTAAGATCACTTTTCTTAAAAGCTTTTTCTGCAAGTATAATGAGCTTATTATTTTTTATCTCTACAACTCCACCTTCAACAACAAGGTAATCGACATTTTTGGGATTATTTAGTCTAATCTCGCCGATACCAAGTCTAGCAATAAGAGGTGAATGACCGTAAAGAAAACCCATCTCTCCGTCATGTGCCTGAACAACAGCAAATCCTACTTCGCCTTCGTAAATAAGTCTTTCAGGAGTTAAAATGCTGCAATTTATTACACGTTCCATTATTATTTACCTGCAAGTTTCTTAGCTTTCTCTATGGCCTCTTCGATAGTACCAACCATGTAAAATGCCTGTTCAGGAAGATCGTCGTATTCACCTTTCAGTAAACCTTTAAAGCTTTGGATTGTCTCCTCAAGTTTTACATACTTCCCGCTCATCCCAGTAAACTGCTCTGCAACAAAGAAAGGCTGAGAAAGAAATCTTTCAATTTTTCTTGCACGCTGTACTAAAAGTTTATCATCTTCTGAAAGTTCATCCATACCAAGGATCGCAATGATATCCTGAAGGTCTTTGTATCTCTGAAGAATTCGTTTTACATCCATGGCAACTGTATAATGCTCTAAACCTACGAGTTCTGCAGCAAGAAGTCGTGAAGATGACTCAAGAGGATCTACCGCAGGATAAATACCCTTCTCTGCAATTTGTCTTGAAAGAACTGTCTGAGCATCAAGGTGAATAAATGCTGTTGCAGGTGCAGGGTCAGTAAGGTCATCCGCAGGTACATAAATCGCCTGTACAGATGTAATAGAACCGCTTTTTGTAGAAGTAATTCTTTCCTGAAGTTTACCCATTTCAGAAGCTAGAGTAGGCTGATATCCAACAGCTGAAGGCATACGTCCAAGTAGAGCAGATACCTCAGATCCAGCTTGTGAGAATCTAAATATATTATCGATAAAGAGAAGAACATCACTCCCAGACTGATCTCTAAAATACTCACACATTGTAAGAGCAGAGAGTCCAACTCTTAGTCTCGCTCCAGGGGGCTCATTCATCTGACCATAACAGAGACAAGCCTTACTGATAACACCAGACTCAGTCATCTCCTGCCAAAGGTCATTCCCCTCTCTTGTTCTTTCACCAACACCGGCAAATACTGAATATCCACCATGCTGCTGAGCAACATTGTTAATAAGCTCCATAATGATAACCGTCTTACCAACTCCAGCTCCTCCGAAAAGACCTGTTTTCCCCCCTTTGATATAAGGTGCGAGAAGATCAATAACTTTAATTCCAGTTTCAAACTGCTCTGATTTAGGCTCAAGCTGATCAAAAAGAGGTGGATCCTGGTGAATTGGTCTAAATTCTTTTGCATTTACAGGTCCTGCATTATCAATTGGTTCTCCAAGAAGATTGAAAATCCTTCCTAGAGTTTCCGGACCAACAGGAACTGTAATAGGAGCACCTGTATCTTTAATAGCAACTCCACGTTTTAGTCCATCTGTCGAAGCAAGTGCAACAGCTCTGACTCTGTTTCCGCCAAGGTGCTGCTGAACTTCAGATACGAGTCTTAATTTTTCACCCATTACTTCAGTATCAATAATGAGTGCGTTATAAATCGCTGGTAAGTTCCCTTCAGGGAATTCAGCATCCAGGGTAGAACCAATTACCTGTACCACTTTCCCAATATTTTCACTCATAAAAAACTCCTTAATTACGTTAATATAAATTAACCTTTTATTATTCGAGAGCGGCAGCTCCACCGACAATTTCAGAAATTTCAGTTGTAATCTTATCCTGTCTTACTCTGTTATAAGTAACAGTAAGTTCTTTAATCATATCTTTTGCTGCATCAGTTGCATTTTTCATCGCTACGCGACGTGCGAACTGTTCAGAGTAAGATGATTCAAGAAAACAGGTGTACAATTTAACTTTGAGATAAAGAGGCAAAATGTAAGAAAATATATCTGCCGGATTCGGTTCGAATATATAATCCATATTTGCACTCGGCAATGCATCATAGTCTATTTCCATTTCTGGTGAAATAGGAAGCAACTTTACAACTTCAGGTCTCTGATTTGCAAAAGATAAAACCTTTGTATATGATACATAAACTTCGTGAATCTCACCGCTGACAAAGATCTTTGTCAGCTCTTCTCCCAACTTTGCTGCTTCGTCAAAAGAAAATTTATCTTCACTATTCTGCGCTACTTTAAACATCGGCATTTTTATAAAATTATAAAATGTTGCTGCTTTTTTGCCGATTACATATAATAAAACTTCCTTACCTTCAGACTCAAGCTGTTCTTTTAATTCCATTGTTTTATCAAGAACTCTTGTATTATAACTTCCGCACAGACCTCTATTACCAGTAATCTGAACTACAAGACATCTGTTGGGCTGAGCGACTTCCCTGAAAAGAGGATGTTGAATAGTTGAAAAACCTGCAGCCATGAGATTTTTAATTATCTCATTAACCTTCACTTCATAAGGCTTGGACTGATTAAGACGATCCTGAACTTTCTTCATCTTAGAAGTAGCAACCATCTCCATCGTACTGGTAATCTTTTTAGTATTACCGACGGATTTAATTCTTCTTTTTATATCTCTTTGATTAGCCACAATTCAATCCTCAACTATTTATTTTATTGAATCGATATACTTATCAACAAATTCAGCAATAATTTTCTTTAATTCATCAACATCTTTAAGCTCACGCGTTTCATTTATCTGTTTGATGATTTGCGGATGCGAATCTTTTAGATGTTTAAGGAATTTTACTTCGAAATCTTTAACTTTATTTACCGGAACTTTATCTATAAGACCTTGAGTCCCTGCAAATATTATAGCCACCTGATCAGCAACATCCATAGGCTCATACTGGCCCTGCTTAAGAATTTCAACAAGTCGTACTCCCCGATCGATCTGCTTCTGAGTGGCAGGATCAAGCTCAGTCCCCATCTGTGCGAATGCTTCAAGTTCACGGAACTGAGCAAGGTCCAGCCTTAGAGAACCGGCGTACTTCTTCATTGCTTTAATCTGCGCCGCGCCACCAACTCGAGATACAGAGATACCTACGTCAACAGCAGGTCTTACACCTGATGCGAAAAGGTTTGGAAGGAGATATATCTGACCATCGGTAATTGAAATTACGTTAGTCGGAATATATGCAGAAACCTCACCAGCCTGAGTCTCAATAATCGGTAGAGCAGTCAAACTACCCCCACCCATTTCATCAGATAACTTTGCAGCTCTTTCAAGAAGTCTTGAGTGACAATAAAATATATCACCAGGATAAGCTTCACGTCCCGGAGGTCTTCTTAAGAGAAGCGAAAGCTCTCTGTATGCATTGGCTTGTTTTGAAAGGTCATCATATACACAAAGTGTATGTCCTTTCTTTTCATACATAAAATATTCTGCCATCGCACAGCCTGCATATGGCGCTATATACTGTGATGGAGCAGGATCTGAAGCATTAGCTGCAACAACAATGGTATACTCCATTGCACCATGCTCAACAAGTTTTTCAACTACAGCCGCAACAGTAGATCCCTTCTGGCCTATAGCAACATAAACGCATACTACGCCTTTGCCTTTCTGGTTTATAATTGTGTCAACGGCTATCGCTGTTTTCCCTGTCTTTCTGTCTCCGATGATTAGCTCACGCTGTCCTCTTCCAACTGGTGTCATTGAGTCAATTGACTTGATACCTGTCTGCATAGGTTCAGAAACTGACTGTCTTGCTGCAATACCTGGAGCCATAAATTCAAGAGGTCTGTATTTTGTTGTATTAAGCGGCCCCTTACCATCTAGCGGTTCCCCAAGAGGAGATACAACACGTCCTAAAAGCTCCTCACCAACCGGTACTGCAAGAACTCTATTAAGTCTCTTAACAGAATCCCCTTCTGAAATCTTAAGATAATCTCCTAAAACTGCACAACCAATGGAGTCTTCTTCAAGATTAAGTACCATTCCCTGAACACCATTTTCAAACTCAAGCATCTCTCCAGACATTGCATTGCTGAGACCGTGAATTCGAGCAATACCATCTCCAACCTGGATAACTGTACCAACTTCACTTACATCTAGTTCGGACTTATAAGTCTCAATTTCTCTCTTTATTATTGACTTAATTTCCTCTGTCTTAATCTTCATAAGCCATTTCACTCCTGACTTTACTATTTAATAGATTACGTCTTATATTTTTCAATCCCTTTGCTAAAGATCCATCTATAACAAGGTCGCCAATTTTAATAATAATTCCACCTAATATCGACTCGTCAACCTGCTCTGTCACAATTATTTCTTTCCCGAACTTAGCTCCAACGTCAGCTTTAATTTTATCAAGCAAAGAACTATCGAGATTTGATTGAGTTATTACTGTAATTCTCTGTCTATTATTAGCTATATCATTTAATTCCACAAAGGCTTTGTAGATTTCACTTACTACTGACTGCCGACCATTATCAATTAATAATTTTATTAAATTTACTATATATTCAGATATTTTCCCGGCAAAAACTTTATCAACAAACTCCGTCTTGGACTTACTATTAATCCCGGGAGAATTTAGATAATTTCTAAAGCTATCTTCCTCTTTCAAAATATCGGAAACAACTTTTAGTTCTTCTTCAATCTGTGGAAGAATATTCTTCTCTTTTGCTATATCAAATATTGAATTAGCATATACTTTAGCTACATCGTTCACAGCCACGTTGATTACCTTTCTCTTTCTTTTATTAGTCAGAACAGTTCATTACTGAACTGTCCTGACTTTATTAAGAGTCTCTTCTACAAGAGCTTTCTGATCATTCGGATTAAGGTTCTTATTGATAATTTTAGCAGCAATCTCTGTAGAAAGAGTTACAATCTCTGCTTTAATTTCAGCAAGGGCCCTATCTTTAGCCAAACCAATCTCTTTTCTGGCTCTATCTGATAACATCTCCGCATCGGCTCCAGCTTTCTCAATGATGTCATTTTTCAACTTTTCCGCTTCGGTTCTACTATCTGCAATAAATTTTGCAGCTTCGTTCCTTGCGTTATCCATCATTATCTTATGCTGAGCCAGAAGCTTTTCAGCCTCCTGCCTTGATCTATCAGCACTTTCAATATCACCGCGTACTTTTTCCGCTCTAGCGTCAAGCGCCTCAACAAGAGGTTTCCAGGCAGCCTTCCAAAGGATCAGCAACAACACTAGAAATGTTATTATTGTCCATAAAAGCAGACCCGGCTCAACCTTTAGTAAACCTTCCTGAATAACTTCCATAACTCAATACCAATTGCGCCCAGAACTACTTAGTAGCTTCTGGAGTTGTTACAGCTTGTGGTGCTTTTTCAGCTACTGGCTGCATTTTTGGAGCCTGAGTTGCGAGCATAAAAGTTACAACAAGCGCAAAGAATGTGAAACCTTCAATAAGAGCTGCAGCAATAATCATCGCTGTTCTAAGGTCACCACTTACTTCAGGCTGACGAGCCATCCCTTCAAGAGCACCTGCTGCAAGTCTACCAATACCAAGCGCTGCACCAACAACGATAAGACCAGCTCCTAAACCAGCTGCCAGATACGACATTCCTAAATATTCCATCAAATTCCTCCTGAAAAATTAGTGTTTTTTGAAATTTAATTAACTAAATTAAATTTAATTAACAAATCTTATATCTCCCCTGTACTTTATACAGGTTTAATGAGCATGTACAGATGAACCAATAAACATTGCCGACAGTGATGTAAAGATATACGCCTGAATAAAAGCGACAAGCAATTCCAGCATATAAATAATCAATGAAAGCGATACAGAACCAACTCCGACCAGATAACTTTGAAACATCATAACAAGATAGATAAAGATTATTATTACAATGTGCCCTGCTGTCATGTTCGCAAAAAGTCGGACAGTGAGCGCAAATGGTTTAATAATCATCCCCATAAGCTCTATAGGCCATAAAAGAAAGTACATAAGAAATGGAACACCTTTAGGCACAATACCAGTGAAGATCCATAAAGGCCCCTGCATAATAGTACCAATTGCAAACATTCCAAAAAGAGTAAAAAGAGCCATACCACCAGTAACAGCAAGGTTACCGGTTGAACTAGCCAATCCCGGGATAAGACCAAGATAATTAGCAAAAAGAATAAAGAAAAACACACTTAAAAAATACGGCATTGCTTTTTTCGCATATCCATGCTCAAAATTAGGTTCAACGATATCATCATGAACAAAACCTATCAAAGCTTCCCACATGTTCACCCATCTGGAACTTGAGCCCATTGGGGATTTCTTAATTTTTCTTGCTAGCGGAATGAAAACCAATGCACAAAGAAATAATGCCAACCAGAGCATTAAAACCCACTTGGTAATTCTTAAATCAAATACACCTAATAATTTAATAGGAGTTGCTTCAACAATTTCATAGGGATGCCCATGAAGACATTCCGTAACAGCTGAACCTTCAGTATGAAATCCAAGAAAAGTATTTAATTTAAAAATCATATTCCCAAAAATCTGAGAAAAGCCATGGGGGTTGACAAAATAATGAAAAGGCTTGTCGGTTACGTGTGAGATAACAATGTCATACATTGAATCTTCACCACAGGCTGTATTACCTGCTGATGTAACGAAGGAGTTAACGAATTGAACAAAACGAACCATACGGATTTAACCTCATTTTGTATATATATTTATTTACGTTACAAGACATTGCTGCAATGCAACAATACCTATTACTATCTTGTTCAATATATATAATCCATTGCGGATTAACCGGCTATTACTACTTTTTATTTATTTTTTGTAAAAATTTTGAACAGAAAGTCAATGTTTGAATTTCGTTCGGTTAGTTAATAAACAAACGTTAATATTTTGTAAATCTTTTTTTTTCTTTATAAATATTTTTTTAAAATAAACTCTGTTCTACACCTAATTTGCGCATTTCATGGAGCTATAACAACAGAAGCAGCGCTAATTCCATTTAATCCTCTTTTTCTCTTTTTTATTATCACCATTATAGCCCCCCCCTTTCTCCTTACTCACCTGAAGGCCTTTTAAAAGATGATAAAAACCAAGCGCCATACCCAAAACTGTACCGACTACAAGAAAAAGAGGTGATTTGTCAAAATACAAATCAAGTTTATGGCCTCCATAGACAAAAACAAGCATTGTTATAGCAAGCTGAAGTCCTATTGTGATATTTGCGAATACTTCCTGACCTGAATTCTTTTCATTCCTCACATCATACTCCTCTGAAATCCTTATACTTTTTATTTGATAAATCAATATTAAATCAAGAAGTATTATTATTTTTCTATAAATTCTCATCCAGCAGTGAATTATTTCCCGGAGTGCGTATACTTCGCATATGCTGAAAAAATGAATTACTCACTACTCCTTATATATTGAATAAAAAAATTTAACCCATTCTTAAAGAATTTCGAAATTTTTATTTTATTTAGTACATTAATCAAGTCAGTACAGATTCCTGCCTGTTTCTGAATCAGTTTTAAAATTAATTATCAGAAACTAATGATATAAGAACGCACTGACGATAATTACTTGGTAAGCTAACGCGTAATATAGGGGAATAATATGAATATTTCAATTAAATTGATAGATAACGGATCGGAATATATAGCAAATTGTCCAGAACTTGACATAAACTGTTACGGATCGGATAAAAATGAAGCACTACGAAGAATCAGAGCTGTGATAAGTTTTTATATAAACTCGGCAAAAGAACTTGGTATAACAATTAACCCTCTGAAAGACATCTCTTTTGAAGGGGTAGAGGTAAACCTCTTAACAAGTCAGACTCTGCAGAACAATAATTTAATTAACTAGATTTTTTCTTACTTTCATTCGGTAATATCTATTTATTTTAAACGATGAGTTTAATGAACAAATGATTTGTTCATACAGAATTGTCTTTTAAACTCATGCAGATCTGGGCGTAAGCTGAATGATTATGAATAGATTCCATATTCTCAGATTCAACAGAAAACCACAAAACGCCTTTGGTCAGAATTAACTTCTCCGCGGCAATTCTGACTATATCCTCAACAAAAACAGGATTTTCATAAGATTTTTCAGTAATATATTTTTCATCTTCTCTTTTTAAAATGGAATAAATCTCAGAACTCGCAGAACTTTCAGCAATTGCTATTATATCTTCAATCCATATTTTCTCTTTCGCTTCAACCTGCATTGTTATTATTGATCTCTGATTATGTGCACCAAAAGAACTTATTTCTTTTGAGCAGGGACATAGAGATAAAACCGGAACCTTTACTTCAATCATATAGTAATCTACATCAGAATTAGCTACAAGCCGACATGTATATTCCATTTTAGCTTTTTCACCGGAAACAGGGGCTGATTTGGTTATAAAATAAGGAAATTCAATCTCAAAGTGAGCCGTTTCAGAATCAAGCTGAGTTCTCATCTCTTCAAGTATTTCTCTGATATTTTTTGTAGAAATCCCATTCCGATACCGGTTAAGTATCTCTACAAAACGGCTCATATGTGTACCGCGGAACTGATGTGGAAGATTTACGTACATATTTACTTTGGCAACTGTATGCTGACTCCCCTCGTCCTTGTCAAGAACAACGACCGGGTATTTAATATCTTTCACTCCGACTTTATCGATTGGAAGTTTTCTATAATCGGGCTCTGATTGTATATCTCTTAATTGATTTGGTTTCATTATTTTATCCTGTAATTTCATTACAAAATTTTACAGATACAATCCATAGTCAACTAAAACAACAATTATTTTTGAATTCTTCAAAAAGCTTAAAACAAAAAATTGATATATATGATTTTCACGAAGTTATTACTCGGAAGTTAATATGATCGACCCTGTTTTTGTTACAGCCAGAGTGTGCTCAAATTGTGCTGACAATTTATTGTCACTTGTGATAGATGTCCATCCGTCTTCTTGAACTATCAGCTCATCAGAACCCTGATTTACAATAGGTTCGACAGTAAGAACCATACCTGGACGAAGGATGGTTCCTTTCCCCCGTTCTCCATAATTAGGTATTACCGGAGCTTCATGAAGAGCAAACCCGACACCGTGACCGGTAAAATTTTTTACAACAGAATATCCGTATTCGCGAACGCAGTTTTCAACCGCATGTCCAATATCTCCGGTAAATTTTTCCGGTTCAATTTCTGTTATTCCCCTTAGCATTGTTGCATAAGCCGCTGCAACAAGACGTTCCGCCTCAGGAGCAACTTCTCCTATTTTGAAAGTGAAGCAGGAATCAGCAAAATAACCATTCATAACTGTTCCTGTATCAATTTTCACGAGATCCCCATTAGAAATCTTTGTCTTTTTTGTCGGAAGTCCATGGGAAGCGACATTATTAATAGATATACAAGAAGCAAATGAATACCCGCGAACAGTTTTAAACGCTGCCCTCGCCTTGTTTTTCAATATATAATCATCAATAAATGTATCAAGCTCCCACGTAGACATCCCTACAATATCCATTGAATCTATAATCATAAATAACCGGGCTATTATCACACCGCTCTCTTTGATACGTTTTATATCATCCTCGGTTTTTAAGCGTACTACACGATTCATTATCTATGTTCCGGACCATCTACTCTATATCATTCTACGACTGCTTCAGTAACAGTATTATCAACAGCTGTAGGCTTGACAACTTCCGGCTTTACAGTAGTTTCAGGTTTGGTAGATCCCTGCTTTGATGTTTCTACCGATTTTTCTACAACGGCAGTATTATCAGTCAAACCCGCTTCTTTTTTAATTTTTGCTTCGATCTCTTTGTTGATCAACGGATTATCTCTCAAATATTTTCTGACATTTTCACGTCCCTGCCCTATTCTATCCTCTCCGTAAGAATACCATGTCCCTGCTTTATTGATTATATCGAATTTTACAGCAAGATCAAGAACTCCACCTTCACGTGAAATTCCGGTATCATACATTATGTCAAATTCAGCCTGTTTAAAAGGAGGAGCCACTTTATTTTTTACGACCTTGACTCTAACCCTGCTACCGACTGAGTCATCACCATTTTTTAAAGTCTCTATTCTTCTTATGTCAAGTCTTACTGAAGAATAAAACTTCAAAGCATTTCCACCGGTTGTAGTTTCGGGAGAACCAAACATAACCCCTATCTTCATACGAATCTGGTTTATGAAAATTACACAGGTGTTAGACTTTGCAATAACACCTGTAAGCTTTCTTAAAGCCTGACTCATCAATCTGGCCTGTAGTCCCATATGGGAATCACCCATATCACCATCTATTTCAGCTTTAGGTACAAGTGCAGCAACAGAATCTATTACAATTACATCAAGCGCTCCTGACCTGACAAGGGCTTCAACAATTTCAAGAGCTTCTTCCCCTGTATCCGGTTGTGATACCAGCATATCTTCAGTTTTTACTCCAAGTCGTGCAGCATAGGCAGGATCAAGAGCATGCTCTGCATCTATGAATGCAACTGAACCGCCGGTTTTCTGTGCCTCTGCAATAATATGAAGCGTCATAGTTGTTTTACCCGATGATTCAGGACCGTAAATCTCTACAACCCTTCCCCTTGGTACACCACCTACCCCAAGAGCTATATCAAGTTCAAGTGAACCGGTTGAAATAGCCGGGATCTGGGCTTTGGCAGGATTATCACCCAGCCTCATTATTGATCCTTTCCCAAACTGTTTTTCAATTTGAAGCATTGCCGCATCTAATGCCTGATTTTTAACGTTAAGTTCTTTCTGACTCTGAATACTCATAATTACCTCTTATTTTTAAAAAGTTCCACAATTATGTATACGATGGATTTCGAATTATTTTAAAATTTTTTTTAATTTATATTCAATTTACACTATAATTGCTTATTAAATTTTCAATTAAATATTAACGATCTCTATCAATTGTTTCAAGCTATATTTATGTATAGTATTTAATGAATAAATTTGTCAAGAATAATACTATAATTTTGTGTGGTATTATTTAATTTTATTACTTATCAGCAGAATTTATATGAAAGATTCATTCATACCATGTTAACTACTTTCTCATCCTGCTAAGCTTCTTAGAGATAAATAGTTAACACGGTACGAATTTAAAAAAATATGTCAAATAATAACCCATACGGTTATTTATCACCGATTACTGCTTCTGCAACATTAAGTACATGATCCCTGATTCTCCTGTATCCGTTAAGCATATTCATATAGCTTACACTCATTAGTGGATCAACTTTTTTTGCAGAGAGTCTCTGCAGATGTTTTGTTCGAAGTTCTCTAAAATGATGGGTTATTGATTTAGCTTCTGAGTAAACGTATGAAATATCAGGTTTAGTGTTATATTTAATTGAATTATTAATGAGTTTGAAATATTCTATTATATGATCATGCAGCTCTACCATTTCCCTCTGTTTCTCTTCATTCAATTTTAATGAATTATCTCTGAGCTTTAAAAGCAGTTTCATTATGTTGGCGATATAATCACTCATCGACTCATATTCATCGGCAATTCTCAACTGCCCCTGAGCTTCAACTATCTGATTATGAGGCAAATCCATCGAAATTATATCTACAAGAAAAGTAGATATCTCTTTCTGCATAATATCAAGATCCTCTTCCCTTTTAAAAACAGATTTTATGCTCTTTTCATTATCAAAACCATCTATAATTACAATTCTGAGATCGTCCATCATCTCAATAACAATATTTCCCATATTTATTATTTCACGTCTGGCCTGTTCTATAACAATAACCGGAGTACTTAACATTCGTATGTCAAGTTTTGTAAATTTTACATGTCCTTCAGCAGAACTGTCTGGAACTATTTTCACAAGAAACCTTGCAAGATGATTTACAAACGGAAAATGTAAAATAACATTTATAATATTGAATATAGTATGAGCAATTGCAATCCCCTGAATTATAAAAGGGAAAGATTCAACACCATTCACGATCCGGATAGTATTAGGATCCTGCCCCATCATCACAGGGATTACTTTCAGGAAAAAGGGGAAAAGAGGAAGTACCCATACCAGGCCTATAATTTTAATTAAAGTATGAGCATATGCAGCTCTTTTGGCATTAGCAGAAGCTCCTATTGATGCGAGCAATGCCGTTACCGTTGTACCTACATTCATGCCCATTACAAGAGCAACGGATGTATCAAAAGTCATAATACCTGTGGAGGCCATTCCCATTACTATACCAACAGAAGCCGAAGAAGATTGAACAATACCTGTTATCAAAGCCCCTGTCATTGCACATGCTATAAGTCCGGAAAATGTATCCGGTTTGTAGACAATAAAAAGATTAAGAAATGCTTCAACGTCCTTTAATGGCTTGAATCCCAATTTCATCAGTTCGAGCCCAAAAAATACCATACCAATTCCCATAAGCATCATGGCAAGGTATCGAGTTTTGTCCTTTCTTGAAAATAGATAAATTATTCCAAAGACCCCTATTATAGGAAGTCCGAATTCTCCGATATTTAATACAAGAATCCAGCCTGTAACAGTTGTACCGATATCCGCACCTAGTATAACTCCTATAGCCTGCACGAGCGTCATAACTCCAGAGTTAACAAAACCAACCACCATTACTGAAGTTGCTGAACTCGACTGAATTAATGCTGTAACTGAAAAACCTACTCCTACAGCCATAAGGCGATTATTCGTAACAGCGCTTATTAGCTGCCGGAGTTTACTCCCTGCAACCGCCTGAATACCGGCAGACATATAATTCATTCCCAATAGAAAAATTGCCAGTCCGCCTAACACCTTAAAAGAAATAATTATAATAAGTGATAATTCCATTTTTTTATCCACGTTAAGTTAGTGTTTTCATGATACACTTCTTTCAACAAACACAACTGTCATGTCTCTTTTGTATACTTTTTGTCAAGAATCTTAATTTACTATAATTATAAATCTAAATGGCTTTATCCTACGCCAGGCGCCGTAGAGATATAATTTTTAACTTTGGACTAAAACCCATTTTGAATGATTTGTTGAAATTAAACAGAAATCAACTTTCCGGCTATCCTATAATTCTAAGAATCTCAACCCGCTCACATGAATAAGCGCGAATATATATTCGCGCTTTCATATCTTTTATCGGTATTTGTTCTGTATTTAGTAATTTTGGGCATGAAAAAACCCGAAGGGGATATCCCTTCGGGTTTTTTATAATATGGTCAAGCCTCACGACTGATTAGTATTGGTGAGCTGAAAACATTTCTGTTCTTACACTTCCATCCTATCGACCTCGTAGTCTCCGAGGAGTCTTCAGTAGGCACAAGGCCTAAGGGAAATCTTATCTTGGAGTTGGCTTCCCGCTTAGATGCTTTCAGCGGTTATCC
>JBBRFT010000024.1:0-24967 GCA_038241375.1 Spirochaetota bacterium | reverse complement strand
AAGAAGAGTATTAACAACAAATCCGATTGTTTTCCTGTACCAGAGTGGCTTCGCGGGGATTACAGCAAGTATTACAGATATAACAAGAGGGAGTAAAATTAAAAAGATAATAGTCTGCATATTCCCTGCCCCACTCAAAATTTTAATTTTGTAATAATACCGGGATTCTACTTTACTGCTTAATTCAGATCTTGATGGATATATTATATAAATATTCTCAGTGAAAATTCAAATAAAAAATTGTTTAAATTTCAATTTTTTTAAAAAAATTATTAAAGAAACCGGAACATGCCGGCAACCTGCCAGAGAAGAAATATAATACTTAAGTTTAATCTTGACAAATAGGACCCCGGGAAGATAAATTTAACCGGTTAAAACCATGAATCCTGAAATTATACCAATACATGAAGAGGCCCTCTTCAATTACCTCAAACAAAAAAATCAGCCCGTTATGGAGTTTGATGTTATTAAATATTTTATCCCTTCGGATAGTAATGATCAGTTTCATCAAACTCTATTTGTTAAACATTTCTCTGTCTATCACGCACTTTACAAATTAAAATTTTCTGCCGGTTTAAAAGGATTCTATCTCCATCTCGACTGCATGAGGATACGCCTTATACAGATTCCGGATCATGGAATCTGCAGGCACTATGATACTGAGACAGGTAAATTCTGCGGAGAGTTTACTGCCGGTGATTATTGCGATCAACATACATCTCAATATAAAGATTACCATAACAGCGTATCATTCGATGTACTGTTCGATTTTTATATAGATCCGGAAAATATAACTTTTGGTGAGTCGGAAATTCTGAAGAAGCTAATGAGCGGTATAAAAGTCTACTGCCTTAAGAAAAGTGATATTGAAGCTGCTTTAAAATTTTTTAAAATACACAATCCCCGGAAAAAAAATATTACCGCACGATACAGAGAACTTGCGGGGAAATATCACCCCGACAGATACGGCGGTTCCGAAGAGATGATGAAGAGACTCAACAGCGCCTATGCGATTTTAAAAGAAGTTTATATTCTTTGAACAGGATTTAATGATTAAATGACGGGCAGGATTAAAAAATTCAGTGCACAACTAATCCTGCTCATCTTTAAAACCATAAAATCCTGTTAAGATTTGTATACATTACTGTATACAATTTCTGAATACTGATATACACCCCGGTTAATAATCGAAATTATTCCCGTTATAAACCTGAAACAAAATTCTTTCCGAACTCTATACAGGCTTTTTCTGCTTCGCTATCGGGAGTCCACAGTGCCTTGATCCCGTCTCCGATCAGTTCAAATCCCGCATTCTTCAGCAGCTCATTCATTATCTTTACAGATTCACCGCTCCAGCCGTAACTCCCGAATGATGAAGCTTTCTTATTTTTAAATTTCATACCTTTCATCTCTTCAAGCAGACCGGCTATTGAAGTAAGAATACCATTGTTGATAGTTGATGATCCGATGAGAACCGCTTTAGATTTAAAAATATCAAGGATAACATCATTCTTATCACTTATGGCGAGATTAAAAACTTTGATAGTAACATCACTGTCGCTCTGTTTGATTCCTTCAACTATATACTCAGCCATTTTACGGGTATTCTCCCACATGCTGTCGTAGATCACGGTAATCTGATTCTCCTGATAATTATCCGCCCACTCCAGATACTTCTTAATTATTTGAGCAGGATCTTTTCGCCATATTACTCCATGGCTTGTGCAGATATAATCCACGGGAAGATTAAATGAAAGAACTTCATTTATCTTTTTTGTAACCATGGGGCTGAAAGGAGTAAGTATATTCGCGTAATACTTCATGCATTCAACCGCCAGCTCACCCTGATCTACAAGATCATTAAACAGCGCTTCCGTCGCGTAATGCTGACCGAATGCATCGTTGCTGAAAAGAATATTGTCGCCAGTGAGATAAGACATCATACTGTCAGGCCAATGTAGCATCGGAGCTTCGACGAAGATTATCTCTTTGCTCCCCAGACTAAGCTTATCGCCGGTTTTAACAACTTTAAAATTCCAGTCACTGTGATACTGTCCCTTTAGAGACTTCACTCCCGCCGCTGTACAGTATATGGGCGTATCGGGAATCTCTCTCATAAGCTCCGGTAGTGAGCCGCTATGGTCCACCTCTCCATGGTTTGCAATGATATAGTCTATTTTTTTAAGATCGATCTCTCTCTTGAGATTCTCAACAAACTCTTTCGCATAAGGTTTCCAGATTGTATCTATAAGTACAGTTTTCTCTTCTTTAATGAGGTATGAATTGTAAGATGATCCCTTATGAGTTGAATATTCATCACCATGGAATTTACGCAGTTCCCAGTCAACCTTACCTACCCAGTACACATTATTTTTGATTTTTCTGTTCATATATATCCTCCTTAAAAAGCATTTTGATATTTTTTTAAATCAATCTTTCCTGTTGATACTTTACTATAAAATCATAATAATTAAAATGACTTAAGTCAATATAAATTTTAAACGGAATAATATTCCTTATACCACCGGACAAATTTTCCGATACCCTCTTCAATTGATGTAGACGGCTTGAATCCAGTATCTTTTACAATGTCATCAACATCGGCATATGTTGCATAAACATCACCGGCCTGCATTGGAAGAAACTTTTTATCCGCCTCACGGCCCAGCTCTCTCTCTATTACTTTAACAAAGTCCAGAAGTTTAACCGGATTATTATTACCGATATTATAAATCTTATACGGAGCCTTTGAACATGACGGATCGGGCTTCAATCCCGACCAGCTGCTGCTGCCCGCGGGAGTAATTCCTATAACCCTCACGACACCTTCCACAATATCATCGATATATGTAAAGTCCCGCATCATGTCGCCGTTGTTGAAGATGTTAATTGATTTCCCTTCGGAGATGGCTTTCGTAAAACTGAAGTAAGCCATATCGGGTCGTCCCCATGGACCGTAAACAGTGAAGAAACGGAGTCCGGTTACCGGCATCTGATAGAGATGACTGTATGCGTGAGCCATAAGTTCATTGCTCTTCTTAGTTGCGGCATAAAGACTTACAGGGTGATCAACATTATCGGAAGTTGAGAAAGGGATCTTTTCGTTAAGCCCGTAAACAGACGAGCTGCTTGCGTACACAAGATGTTCGACGTTATGGTTTCTACAGCACTCAAGTATATTTATAAATCCGCTGATATTGGAATCTATATAGGCGTATGGATTTTCGATTGAATAACGTACTCCCGCCTGAGCCGCCAGATGGCATACGTGAGTAAACTTCTCTTTTTCAAAAAGTCTGTTCATAGCATCGCGGTCTTCAAGATTGAGTTTTATAAAACTATAGTTATCAAACTTTGTACTTTTTACGGGAGTATTATACTCAATAGAATTTTTATCGATGCCGGTTTCCGCAAGTCTGCCATATTTTAAATTCACATCATAGTAATCGTTTATTCCATCGATCCCGATGATGCTTTCGCATTTATCTATAAGCTTTAAAACTGTAAAGTATCCGATAAACCCGGCTGTTCCTGTTACAAGTATCTTCATGTTACTCTCCCCCCATCCGCCCTACGGGCACCTTCCCCATGATGAAATGGGGAAGGCTAAAATTTTTAACTTAATTATTTGTAAACCAGATCCTAGATAGAGCGGATTTGTTGTCAAAACATTATTTGACGGCTACTTGTGAATAATTCCAAGTTCATAATTACACTGTGTACATCTCCCGTTCTCAAGCTCTTTAATCACAGTATGATACCCATTACGGCTGATTACCACACTGTGACATTTGGGACAGACTGTATCACTCCGCGCATCCGTCGGATGAACGTTCCCCGTAAAAACATAATCGAGAATCTCAATTGCGGACTCCCACACATCAGTAAGAAAGTCAACTTCAGTAGCAGGCTCATTATACTTATATGAAGGATAGTAACGTGAAAGATGCCATGGAATTCTTTTGTCAATTGAAGCGATAAATTCTGCGATCTCCATGAGCTCATCGAGATTATCATTAATTCCGGTTACTATAAGAGTTGTGATTTCAATAAAGCAGCCCAGTTCATAAGCTCGTCTTATAGTATTTTTTACAGGCTCAAGTCCACCCTTAAGTATTTTATTATAATTATCAATGCTGTAGCATTTCAGATCAATATTCATTGCATCAATAAAACCTGTCAGCTCCTCCAGCGGCTCGGGATTAATATATCCGTTAGTAACCATAACATTTTTCAAACCGTTTTCTCTGGCTATGAGAGCCGTATCTTTTACATATTCAAACCATACTGTCGGTTCCGAGTAAGTATATGCGACACCGATAGATCCGCTGGCAAGAGCCATATTAACAATTTCTTCCGGAGATCTAAAAGAAGAACTGGCTTCCACATCCTGCGATATAGACCAGTTCTGACAGAAGGGACATTTCAGATTACACCCCTTTGTTCCGATGGATAAAATTTCGGTTCCGGGATAAAAATGATACAGCGGTTTTTTCTCCACGGGATCCATGGCGACAGAAGTAACTTCTCCATAATTAGAAGCGAACAGTTTGCCGTCTTTATTCACCCTGACACCGCAGATTCCTGACTTATCAGGCTTGATGATACAATGATGAGGACAGAGCAGGCACTCCGCATCTACATTATCCATTTTGCTATAATATAAAGCTTCTTTGAAGGACATGAATCCCCCTGTTAAAACGTTTGATTGAGAAGTTTAATTAACACTATAATATCAATCTTTTATACAAATGCAACTATAATATTTAATTATTTTTTGCAATTATCCAGGCTTGAGCCCGTTAAGGATTTGTTTATTGAGGCTCTGACCCTATTAAAAAATCAGAGGGGCAAAGCCTCTAACGATGATAAACATCATCAAATTCTTACTAAAAATAAACGAATTGACTTACAAAATGCTTTATTTTCACTTCACCATGTTAAAAGTCTTAGAAACTTTAATTTTCGCACAGCCTTGTCTGGAGAAAAAGCAAATGGATAAAAAAGATAATATATTTGATGCTCAGGGTGACGTTACACCTTTTGAATTCAATGAAACCGTTGCCTCGGTTTTTGATGATATGATTACCAGATCAGTTCCGCATTATAAAGAACTGATTCAGCAGCAGAGCAGACTCACTGCAAAGTTTTATCAAAACGGAACAAAGATTTACGACCTGGGATGTTCCAACGGGAACTTCACTGCTGAATTTATCTCTGAAATGAGTGATAAAAATTTTGATCTAATAGCAGTGGACAATTCAGCCCCCATGCTGCAATTTTTCAATAACAGAATTTCAGGATTTGTCGGTCACGAAAGAGTAAAGCCGGTGCTCTCTGATATCATGGACATTAAGTTTGAAAAATCATCAGTTGTTATTGCTAATCTTACACTGCAGTTTATCCCCGTTATGCAGAGAGAGATTCTGATTAAAAGAATATACGATTCGCTTGTACCGGGCGGGATATTTCTTATCACTGAAAAGACCATCAATTCCGACAGTGACCTGGCGGAACTTCAGCAGGAGTTTTACTACAGACTGAAAGAGGAAAACGGCTACTCGAAAATTGAAATTACACGGAAAAGAGAAGCCCTTGAAAACGTTCTCATACCGGAAACCATTGAAACACATGTTGAAAGGATGCAGAATGCCGGATTCTCGGCGATTGAGATATGGTTCAAATGGTTTCACTTCGCCGCGTTTATTGGCAGGAAAAAATCATGAAACTACTACCTTCAAATGCCGGCGACTGGGGTTTTACTCCGGACGACATCAGCCATCTTGAGACAATATCAAAACAGAGAGCGGATTATCTTTCACATCATGACGCAAAGGGTAAACTCCTCTCGAACGTGGTGAATGAATACAGTCATTTAAAATCCCGATCCTGCGACTTTACTGCACCCGCAGTGAAAATCGGCAGCCCCGATGAAATTGATGACAATCTCCGTGCAGAACTCCGGAAGTCGCTACTCTCAATGTCTCCATGGAGGAAAGGTCCATTTGATGTTTTCGGCATTAATATTGACTGCGAGTGGAGGTCAGATTTAAAATGGGACAGAGTTATCGGACATCTTAAGCCTTTAGAAAAACGCCATATTCTCGACATCGGTTCAAGTAACGGATACTACATGTTTAAAATGCTTGAACATAATCCGGCTATGGTTATGGGGATAGATCCATATACAAATTTCTACTACCAGTTTATGATGCTCAACTCAATCGCGGATATAAAAAATATATTCACCCTTCCGCTAAAATTCGAGGACACTGTAACTCTGACAAAAAAATTCAATACTATATTCTGCATGGGGATTCTGTATCACAGAAAATCACCAATTGAATTTCTCAGCCAGATAAAAAAGATGCTCACTGCGGACGGTGAACTTGTTCTGGAAACTCTAATCATAGAAGGTGAAAGCCATACGGCACTAGTTCCGGATGATCGTTACGCGAAGATGCCCAATGTTTATTTTATACCTACGGTACCGGTTCTATTTACATGGCTGAAGAGTGCAGGATTTAAAAATATAAGATGTGTTGATGTATCTATTACAACTATCGAAGAGCAGCGAAAGACAGAGTGGATTAACACGGAAACACTAGCGGATTTTCTCGATCCGGCTGACAATTCAAAGACTTTAGAAGGATACCCGGCACCCATTCGCTCCGTAATCATAGCAGAATTCTAAAAAGTCATCTGCAATCTTCAAGATCATTCAGAATCCTGATGCCATCTTCAGTATTCAGCACTACAGCAAATTTCATAAAATTTTTTACTGGCGGTTTTCCAATAATGACAATATTATTATTTCGATTTCCATGTCATGAACCATGTCCCCATGGTTGAGCCCTCTCCCGATGGTTGGTGGCAATATGTAGATAATGATTTCCAACCTCAAACAGAATAATTACGAACCTGTATGGGCATAATATTAGTGCTTGACCTTTTTCTTATTGAATATAAAAATCAAATCCGGATTAAAAATTCTCCCGATATCTGCGGGAAAACAGGGGGAACTGTGAAAAAATTTACTTACAATTTCAGAAGCATAATGGTAAATCATGTTGAAAAAGTCATCCCGGGAACAGTCTTTTCAAAGATGGTACTCGAAATGGATGATACAGCTGTTGAAAAACACACACTTGAACTTACGCTGAAAGATATACTTAAAGATCCCGTATGGATTACTCAATTTATATTATCATTCATGATTGTCACTGCAGTTTCAGGAGTCCTGCTGGCTGGTGTCTATGTGGGATTCGGCAGAACAATGGAGCAGTCTCCATGGATCATAACAGTAATTACATTTATAATTCTTGATATAATTATAGTAATCGCTCTCTGGATCTATCTTGCGTTTAAAGTATCAGTTGAAAACAAAAAAAGAGAACTAGTGATAAAGACGAGAGATTCAGGAAACTGGAGACTTGTTGATGAATCAGATTGGGATAACTTCTACAGACTTTTAATGATCGCAAAGAATCGAAGAGAGAGTGAGAAGATTATCAAGTCCGATAATTCTATAGTTAAATAATAAACTGAAAAATAAAAAGAACACCGGGATTGACGAATCGGGCTTCCAGCATTTCAGGAAACAAATTTAAGCAGCCGGCAGCAATTTATCCCCGCCCGGGCGGGGATAATGCATACAATAAACAATTACTTTGCTATTAATATCATTCACATAACTAATCCGTGATTTGACCATCAGCTACACTGATTACTCTCCCGGCGTAACCGGCCCACTCTCTGCTGTGAGTAACCATTACAATAGTCATACCGGATTTGTTGAACTCATCAAACATCGACATTATTGTTTTACCGGTTTTTGAATCGAGATTACCCGTCGGTTCGTCGGCAAGCAGAAGCGATGGGCTGTTCACAACCGCTCTTGCGATTGCTGCTCTCTCCATCTCTCCTCCTGAAACTTCACCAGGGAGCCTGTGAGTTTTTAAACCGAGCCCCACCCTTTCCAGTGAAGATAGGGCTATATCATGTTTCTCTTTTTTTGTTTTTTTAGAGAGAGCCAGAGGTACCATTACATTTTCAAGAAGCGTAAGATACGGTACCAGATAGAAACTCTGAAAGACAAAACCGAGCTCTCTCCCTCTGAAGACCGATCTCTCATCTTTTGAAAGCTTATAAATATCAGTACCGTTTACTTCAACACTCCCCGATGTGGGGCTGTTCATGGCACCGATCACCGAAAGGAGAGTCGACTTACCTGAACCGGACTCACCCATAATCGCAATGAATTCACCTTTATCAATCTGAAGGCTTACTCCATTTAACGCGCTCACCCCGAAATCTCCTGAACCATATCTTTTTACAATGTTATCAATTTTTATCATTTCAAATCACCTTTATATATGCCTGAGGGCTTCAACCGGATCAAGACGTGAAGCGGTTACTGCAGGATAAATACCAGCGGCAAATCCCGTTATAACCGTCACAGACATTGCTATCAACATTGTTGCCGGATTAAAATGCATCATAATACTATCTCCCCCGGAATATAGAGCCCCCGCCCATGCTGCACTGTAGCCGATAACATACCCTGCAGTCCCCGCAATAACAGAAAGAACAAGCGCTTCAAAAAGTATCATCTGAAGAATATCTCTCTCTCTGAATCCGATTGCCCTGAAAATCCCGATTTCATCGGACCTCTCTCTCACACTGTTCATCATAGTAGAAGTAACCACCAGTCCGCAGATTACAATAAGAACAATTGATATTCCAAGAACAAGTGTGCCTATATGCTTCATCGACTCCATGCGGCTGCTTATAACCTGCTTTATCGCGGTGACAGAAGTTCCGGGAAGAGCTTCATCAAGCTGGATAACCATTTCTTCAACGGGACACCCCGTACAAAGAGCGGCTACTTCAACCATGGATACCAGACCTTTTTTATTAAGAAGACTCTGTGCCGTCTTCAGGTCAGTAAAGATCATTCTATCATCCTGAGAACCGGTCTGCCCCAGAACTGCCTGCACTTTCAGTGATTTCCCTTTAATTAAAACTATGTCACCGGTTTTAATATCCAGAGTATCAGCAGCTAATGAGCCGGCAATAATACTCCCCGATCCGAAATTTGCGGCATCAAGCCCCCACCATGGTCTAAGGATGTAGATTGAGATGAAGTCGAGTCCGGTTAATAACACCTTCCTCCCCTTCACCTCTGCAATTCCTGTAACAGAGGGCCCCACCGCGGCGATGTTCATCCGGTTTTTTATTGAATCTATTTTTTTCAGATCAGACTCTTTGATCTCATCCGCCCTATATGATACCGGAGCAACGGAGATTCCGCCATATGAAAGTTCCAGATTATCGTTATCAGGCGTAATAATTATATTAGCTCCATACTTTTCCATTTTGTGAATTATGCTCATCTTCATTGCATCGCTGTATGTAATGACTGAAACAAGCGCAGCTGTTCCTATAATCATACCGGAAATGATGAAGAGAGATTTCCCTTTTCTCCGGGTCATATTTTTTAGCGAAATATTCCACGGTTTCATAATCAGCCCCGTTTTCTGAAATCGAAGAATTCTTTACCCTTCTTCAGATCTTCTATCTTAATAATAATTTTTCCATCGGCGGAAGTTCTCTCAAGCGGAGCAGGATTACAACCCCCTTTGACTGTGTTGATTTTATCAGATTTAAAACTCTGGCCGCAGTTTCTGCAGATCATTAAATCGCCCCTCTGCTCATAACCCTTATCGGCACGCCAGCATACATCACAGCTGTCAAAGGCTGCACGTATTTCACCGTCGGAACTTTTAAGAATAAAGAAACGGATTTTAGTACCGTCAGCTTCATAAGTATAAAATTTTGCAGTACCATCATTAAAGTCTGATGCGGGAAATGTTATTGCACCATCTGATGCTTCGGGCAATTTATTTACAGATATTGCATCGTTTTTACCGCATCCGGCAAAAACCGATAAAACTAAAATTGATACAATAAGAATGACAGGGATTTTTCTCCAGATACCTATATATGATTTCATATAATTATTTCCTTTTTTAATTTTTTATTTAAACATACTCTGCCATACAATTCTCAGACATTTCAAATAATGACTGGAATGGCAGTAACGGTAATTAAAACATTAGGGGAATTAATGATAAAATAAAAGCGATGATTTAAGAAGGTATAGAGGTACAGATTCTCCATAATCTATGAGGAGAGAGGCTCTCCATTCAGCAGAAGATTCGTATTTTAATGTAAAATATTCGCGTTGAGAAACTGCATCCTGCTGATCTCCGTGAGACACAGACCGTGGAGATACATTCACATCTGTATCATTGACAGGGATACCCGTATTAAAATTACATCTGCAGATACCCCTGCAGCACTGGCATGATTCCGACAAAAATACTCTTCCGGAAAGTTCCGGATCACTGCTCATTTCTGCTGGTGAACCGCAGCAGGGAGTTTTTTCATCGAAAGAGCCTGCTTTAACGGGTGTAAATGAAAAGAGCAGAATACTTACAAATAATAAAAGTGAACCACTAAACAGCGATGACCGGGCCGATTTTTGGCCGTTTCTTTTAATTATAAATTTTTTATTTCCAATTTCCATTGAGTTAATCTGTCTTAATCCGGGTCAAAAAGATACATTTTTTTCATCATTAATATTTAATTTGTTTATGTGAAAAAAAAGTCAATTCTTCCCACCAATGATAAATTACCGGATCAGATAAAATTTCTGTCCCCGAACCCCTCTCTTTCTCTACAAAGATATGAGGTTCGGATGTGAATATAAAAATTTGCGAATTTACATGTCATTGTTTATTTAATAATTATCCGGTCGAAATTTTAAAGTTTAAAATATGAAATTTCATCCTTAAGCTTTTCCGCCATTTCTAATATAGAATCGCTGCTTCCCGCCATTTCAGCAGTGCCGTTTGCATTCTGCTGAGTTGACTCGCTTATTGACGACATGGAATTTACAATCTCTTCTATACCGACTCGCTGTTCGCTGGTTGCAATTCTGATCTGTTCAGATTTTTTACGCACATCTTCCACGTCTGAACTTACCTTAGCGCTCTCTTCAACGCGCTCCTGCATAAATTTTTGTACCCCTCCCATAATCTCAGAAATTGAATTAACTCCATCTATTATATAATTAATTTTGTTAGTGGTATCTTCAACACCTGAGAGTGTGCGGCTTATTTCACTTTCATTTTTTACAATTATTCTGTTAATATCATTAATACTCGACTGAGTCTGATCGGCAAGTTTGGAAATTTCATCGGCAACAACAGCGAAACCCTTTCCTGCTTCACCAGCTCTTGCAGCTTCAATCGCCGCATTCAATGATAGAAGATTTATACGATCTGCTATTCCGGTAATCATATCAATTATATTGGTCATATCTCCGGAACTCTTCGCGATGTTCATCATTGAATCATTCATCGTCTTAATGGATTTATCACTTTCGTTTGCCTCTTTGTTGATGATCATAATCTTGCTTACTGTATCATCAATAATATTTCCAATCTCTCCCAGACCCTTCGCTAAATTACGTATGCTGCCGGCAAGGTTATTCAGATTATCAGCCTGTTTATCGGCGATTGACGCGATCCCCTCTGATCCTGCAGATATCTCCTCAACCGTAGCATTAATCTGTTCCGCTGCAGCAGCCTGGTTCTGCGCGTTAGCCGAAAAAGAATTGGCTGTGGCATTCAGCTCTTTAGAGGATGACGCAAGTGTCGCAGAAATTTCTCCCGAAGTAGAAACAATTTCTCTGAGTTTAAATACCAGAGTGCGGAAATTCGCGATAAGAATCCATATCTCGTCCTTCCCGTTTTCACCGGACTTATTCTCACTGTCTGTATGACCGCTGCTCCCGCTAACAACTGTAAGATCACCCTCAGCTATACTCCGCACCCTGGATGTGAGTTCAACAACAGGTTTAGTAAGCCGTGATGAAAAATAGAGTCCCAATCCAATAGCGCATATAAGGATTACAATACTTATCACAGTCATAATTCTAAGCAGATTTGTTAATGGCGCATAGAGTTCTTTCTCGGTAATCCCTATTATAATCTTCCAGCCGGTGTTCGGTACTGTGGCAAAATAGCCTTTAAAATATTTTCCGTTGTTATTATAGCTTCCCGAACCTTCGCTTTTTTCAAGAAGTTCCAATCCGAATTTTTTCACAGACTCGTCCGGGGAAGTATGAAATTTCATTTTCATTATATACTCTTCAATAGGATGAGCAATACATAAACCGGTTTTATCCACCATATAAACATACCCGGATTCTCCAATCTTCATTGTCGATATATATGCCTGAATTTCTTTAAGATTGGTATCAACTGTAGCGGTTCCGTTAAACTCTCCCCCTGATGTAAAAAAAGGAGCAGAACATGTAACCATTGTTATTTTAGTCAAATCGTCATAGTAAGGATCACTAAAAAAATAATCGCTCCCCTTCCCCTTTGCATTTTTATACCAGTCATAGCTTGGGAAATTATATTCCTGACTTTCATATTCAGTAGTACGCACATAACCATTGCCGTCACGGTAAACGTATGGACCGAAAAATTTTGTTGCAGCATTATATCTGAAAGGCTCAAACCATATTCCTGCACCGAAAACGCTTTTAAAATTTTTTATTGAATTCTGCATTACATCAAGATACTCTTTTCTATCATAGCCGGCTTTGGCAATCTCGGCCAGCCTGGCAATCTGTCTTGAAACAGATGAAGTTTCTGTCATGCTCACATTTATTGTCTGACTGATACTCTCAAGCTTGTTTGTCATTTTCAGTTCAATTTCATTATTGAGCATCGTTCGTGCGAAAAGATATGTAAGAATCGATACACTCAATAACGCAAAAAGAGCAATTCCGCAAAGCAGTGCAACGGTTTTTCCGCTAATTGAACTCAAGTAACCTGCTAAATCTTTTTTCATAATAACCTGACCGGCTCCATAATCTGTGAAGTTTATTTAATAAAGAATACAATAATCCGAAACCATTAAATGACTATTGATATTTTAAATATAACATAAATTCCATTTTAATTTATATTATATTTAAAATATTTTTTAATAACGAATATTTATTCCGGTATTTTTTTAAAAAAAAAGAGCCCCGCACGGAGAGCTCATTTTATATAGTTATGCTGTCTATCATGCGCCTCTTTCCAGCGAATGAAAGAAGAGTTTATATCATCATACCAGGAGACTAGTATAATGTTGATTTTTTAAGAAATTCAGAAATATTAAGATCGGCGTCTTTTGATCCTTTTTTATTTGATTCTGTTATAAAGAGAAGATTTTTCTCTAGAATAGTAAGATTAGGAATGATAAATTCCGACTTAATACCATTTCTAATCGGGGAATCAACGTCATTCAGGATTTCACCCAGTTTTTTCTTATCTATAAGTTTTTTTCCGTTAAGTGTATGATGAAGGATTACATCATCCGTACCATCAGTTAATGGAGATGGATCAAGAACTGTTACGATCTCCTCGTCCTGACTTTTAAAGTTCTTGGTTCTAATAATTGTTTCAATCTGGCTTACAGTTTTACCATCTGAATAAATTCTCAGAATTTTTTCTTCGAACCCGGTTAGCTGACCGGTGAAGATTCCCTCTTTTATATAAATGTGTTTCACAACCTGAATATATTTAAAGCTGTCCTTTTCAGGCCCCCAATTTATATCAGTCTGATAAGGGAGAGTTTTGATCCCCGATCCCGACATCAGATTCGCATCTGCAACTACCTGCTGAATGCTTTTACTCAGATCTGCAATCTGTTTATCAAATCCCTGACCTTTTTCATCAATTGCTTTTGAGCTGAGAGTACTCGCTCTCTTTTCTGTCGCAGGTTTAGCATCCTGTGCAATCAGGAATACGGGTAACGTCAAAAATAAGATCATAAATGCGGCTAATTTGTTTTTCATAAATCCTCCAGATATATTTTCAAAATAAAATTTATAATTATAGGACTCAGATAAAAACAGTTTCCTATGACTAAAGAGGAGATCAGTGAGTTTTTAAAGAGACTTAGTCTCGCAACCCCTGTAAAGCTCAAAGCTTTTACGACTCCCCTGGAAAAAAATGTCATATCCGTACTAGTATCAGTAATCAGGATATTAAATAGTATTGATTCATACAAACATTATATACAGAAATAACCACTTAAAAAAAACATTATTGCCGTAATATTGTCCAGCATCTTTTCTCATTTGATTATCGGATTTTAAACACGTTTACGCCAATTATTTAAGGAAGAATTTTTACAATATCAGTAAAAAAACTTTAATAAGATACATCAAAATTTAACTATATTCATTATATTTAAAGACATTACAGCAAAAGAGAGCAATAATAAAACGAAAACCAGTATGATTCTCAATCTGTTGTACATTTGATACTATAAAAAAGGTATTTTATCGGCAGTTTTTGAGTTGTTACGAATTATTGCAGGAATTTAGCTGTATGGGCAAAGCGTTTCGCGCATACGCACACAAAAAATAATTCTCTCCCACGAATTATTTAATTTTACAAACTTCATTTTGCTTGATTTAATAGCAGTTGTTACTGAAAATAGACAAATATGTTTTAAAACTGACAAAGGATATTTATGTATAAAATTTTAATAGCCGACTTATCACCATATAAAGAAACTCTGGCAGATATATTTACAAATAACGGCTATAATGCAGTTTTTTGCGACTCAGCTTTTGATGCAATTTCTAAACTGAAAGCATATGATTTTGATCTTATAGTCTCTGAAGTTGAACTCCCCGGGGACAACGCATTCGAGCTTTATGATTATGTTGAAGAGAACTATCCCTACATCCCCATGATAATGGTGACTGATAAAAATATTGATCAGTTCTTTCAGAGAATATTTGAGCAGGGTATTGGGAATGTACTCCATAAACCGGTTAGCACTAAGGAGATTATCAACCTTACAGAAAAACTTATTACGAATAATAAAATTTTCGGTTTAAATAACTATCTGGAAAACATCATTGAAATGAAGAGAATTAAAGTCAGAAAATCTCTTCAGATAAATCGGGCTATTGACCTTATTATTGATCAGATAATTAAATGGGATTTCAAAGTATCAAGTCGCGCAACACTGGGACTTATTCTTAATGAAATGGTAATTAATGCGGTTTATCATTCGCACGGATTAACTCAGGAAAAACTTGAAAGATTACCTGTAGTACTCCCCGATGAAAAATATGTGGATATTCAATTCTGCTGCACCGATGATTCTTTTGCTATTTCAATAACCGATTCAAATGGAATACTCTCCAAGGATAAAATTCTTGAAAGTATAAATAATGTCATAAAACAGAATATGCTCATAGAAGAATCGATGACAACCGGCGCGGATATAAGCGAGTTCATATCTGAATCGGGACGGGGTATTGACCTTGCGAGAAAACTCTCGGGTGAATTTTACTTTATAATAAAGAAAAACTGCCGCACTGAAATTATTCTGATATTCAAAAAATCTGATGAACCCGCCGAGTCGGGAAGCTCATCGCTTAAAATTATCGAAGATCGCAGCTGAGAACAGATTAAACACTGAATTATTCTGCTCACTTAAAATCAGTCAGATCTTTCATCGAAACAGACATGCCGCTCTTCATATCTTTTCTATCCATCCTCTTCATCTTTGAAGGGAGATATGCATCATTGTAAAACTTTGCCAGCCTGAAAATTTCATGATCAGCTTTCTCTTCCGGAATTTTAACAAGCATATTATAGTCCTTTTTTCTGAACCCCATATTCAGAATATGAATAACATCTGAAATATTCCGTGCGAAATGTATTGTGTACAGAATCATAAAAGAGAGTGTGATAAAAATTATTATCATTAAAATCTTTATATGTTCAATGGCTGTCTCTTTATTAATATCTGCTATGGATACAATCAGAGTGCAGCCCTTACCGATTACAGAGATATAATCCGATTCATCATAATACTTCTTGAATTCCATATCACTTATCTTCTCAACAACTGTTCCGTTTGAATATATAATTTTAATAATATTCTTGTCATCCAGAAGCAGGTTCTCTGATATTTCCCTGAAACTGGAAGCATTCATGTCCGATATTCTTTTCAGCCCCTCCGTAAGTTTTACATATTCCTCCGATCGTTCTTTTGAAAAGCCGACTGCAGATGTTCCGGATATAAATGAAAAGACAAGAAGCACCGAAACTATTGTGAGAACCGCAGTAGTGGTAATTACTGAAATATGATGCCGGGCCATCTTTGACCCTGAATAATTAATTTTACCGGAAATCCTGGTTATCCTGAAAAGTCGTAGTAACCGGGTAATCCTTAGAGCTTTAAAAACATTCATTGCCGCGATTGCGCCCGTGCCGGTCTGAGCATCTGCTGACATAAGAAAAAAAAATGACGGGCCGGAATCAAGAATAAGAATCGGGAATGAACTCAGAAAATCCACCCATCCCCTTTCATGTTTTATATATGATAGAAATCGCCCTTTTCTCCCGCTTAAAACTGTCCTTACTGTAAATTCAATTGAGAATATCAGGTCAAAACAGAATCCTGCTATAAGAAGAATATTTCGTGACCGGATACTACAGTGAGCGAACCTGCTGTATTCATCGAGCAGCGTCTGAATAACTACCAGTACTATCGCTGATGTAATAAATATTTCTAAAAAATTTTTCATATCAAATTTTCTATTCATTCCGGTCACCAGTTATTATCTCCAGCTATAAGATAGAGAGCATCGAGTATCTGCCTGTCATATCCGAAATGGGCTGCATTTTTTCCAGCTAGACAAAACCAGCTTTTGTCAGATGATTCTGCACCCCGATCAGTTTTTCCAATATGCTTATAATTCTGAAATCTTGAGTTTAAAATAAATACTAATTTAGATAAAGACTCATCCTGCTCGAGCAAATCGGCTCTAAATGCTGATTGCACAGAAAGCCGGATAAACTTCTCCGGAATTCCGGGGAGAAGAGGTATCATATATTTTAATATAGAATTAGTATAGGAAAGAATTATATCCCGGTTCTCACCTATATCGTTTATACATATTTTTATTTCCGGATTCGAAGGATTAAGCGGCAGCTTCGTATATACTATATTTCTGATAAGAAACATTGTTTTCAGAAGAATAATATACTCAGACGAATCTGGAGTAATCTTCTGAACTCTGGTAAGTTCATCATAAAGATAATCACGATTTTTAAAAATCTCCCCCATATACTTTTCAAGGACAGAGTATTTAAAAATATTAATAGTGCTGATCATATTGAATCTGGAATCACGGTTACTAAAAATCATCTGAACAAAATCGTGAAGTCTCTCTCTTCTGAATTTATCTGAAACTGTGCCGATATCTGAAAATTTATCCATAAATGTAAAATCGGTATTATTCACAAACTGATTAATTACAGGAAGGACAACACCGGATACTCTTGAATATAGATTTTCAAGAATAAGCTCCAGCACCTGATTTAATTCGAGATAAGGGAAAAACTGATTTTTTTTAAAAGTAACTTTGAGCCGGGGCATATTCTGCTCAATGAAGTTCACAATAATCCCCTCTCCGGCAAGGAGATGTTCAGATTTAATTCCCGGACTGGAAAGAAGATGTTCTACAAAATCATTGACTTTATTTACATCAGATTCTTTATAACTGTTTTCAAACAAAAAATTCCTCTTCTAAAACCATGCGGTAATACCGATTGTCGGAACAATTACAGTCTGAAATCCTGTTATATTCTGGCCGAGGTTGTCAAAAACAAGCTGAACACCGGCATTTAAAATCACTCCGCTTGAAAGTACAAACTTTAATCCGAAACCGTTGGAATACCTGTAGCCGATTTCATTGCTGACCTGTGAATTTCTACTGATGCCAGCCATTATTTCAGCATAAAAACATATATCATCTCTTTTTGTAATACCGAAAATAAACTGAGGACCGGCTCCCCCTGAATAGGCTTGAGTGTCATTTGTAAGATTGAATTCAGCCTCGCCTTTTAATGCCAGTGCGATATTGTTATTTATAAAAAACGCAAACTGAGGAAACACTTTTAAAATATTATTATTATCCTGCTCATCCGAATCGACACCTTTTGCCTGATAAGATACGAATCCCCCGAGTTCAACAGTATACTTCCGGAGATACTTGCTCTGCTTTATTCTAATTGCGTCCTCAATCTCCTCTTTGATTATACTCCGAACCTCTTCTACGAATTTACTCTGATTGATATTTTTTTCTTTACTGCTTTTATCATCTTTAATGCTTTGATCCAGCTCTTCACGAACAGCTCCTCTAAGTTCATCAAGAAGCTCCTCCCTATCTTCAGGCCTTACTTCTGAAAGAGGTTTATCACGTTTTATCTCTATATTCTTGTTAGAGCTCTTATTATCACTCTGGTTCATATAATCTTCATAGCTTTCACGGCCGAAAACTGCACCGCTTATTATAATTATGAGTAATATAGCTAATGGATAAAATTTCATATTTAAACGCATCACTATCCTCCGGTTACTATTATTATTATCGTTATTTTAGCCCTAAAGTTAAATTATTTATTTTACTATTAATTTATTAGTTTACAGTGATAATTTTAATTATAATATACTAAAATAAGTCAATCCGGGGGATTTAGGGGGCGGGGCATTTGGTGCTGCCAAATGATGCATAAAGATTTAGATCCAGCTTAACTTAATGACAATGCCCCCTCCGGGGGTTAGGGGGCCGTTAAAATGCGTTCAGAGTTAACTCAGGCGGGGAGAAAAATGAATCCAACAACAAAAAAATATATTTCCATAATAACTGTATCTGCAGCCGCGGTTATGATTTTAACCACGGCATACTCTCAGAATAAATCCTCTTTTTTTAATCTCACCACACGTATTAATACTGCCGGAGATGATTATGCCCCGTCACTGACTAAGGATGGAAACACTGCTGTTTTCAACTCACAAATGCCGGGAGAAAAATCACATAATATATTCATCTGTAAGAATCAAAAAGGATTATGGGGAGATCCATACCCTATCTTTGCTATAAATTCAGATGGTAATGATGAAACACCATTTATATCCGCCGATGGTCAAACTATAATTTTTGCATCAGACCGTCCCGGAGGTTTATCTTCACCTGCAACTTCCGACGGCACAAAGAGAATCACATTTGATCTGTATATATCAAGACTGGTGAGCGGTAAATGGACGAAACCTGAACTTATAAAAGGGACAGTAAACACTCACATGAACGAAAGAGCCCCGGGATTAAGTACCGACGGGGAGACCTTATATTTTACCAGATGGCCTTATAATAATCCGGCTAAGGCAAAGATATACTCGGCGAAGCTCGATGGCGGAGAATTCAGAGATGTAAAAGAACTTCCGGCATCAATTAATTCAGGAAATTACGAAATAGGATTCAGACCGTCATACAAATCGGGCAGATACTCTTTTGCTTCGAGAAGACCCGGCGGCTCCGGGGGATGGGACATCTATTATACAACGAAAACGGGAAATAATTTTACAATTCCGGTTAATGCAGGGAGAGATATAAACACACCATACGATGAAATGTATTATTCGGAATCAGAGAAAAACACAATTTTATGTTCAAACAAATCAGGAGGTTACGGAAAATTTGACATTTACTCGTCAATCCCCTCTGCCGGAATTTCTGTTCCCTTAATAAAAGAGACTACGCTAAACCGTTCATCAATTCTCAATATAACTGCAATAGATAAAACAAACGGTAAGGTTCTTAAAAACATAGTATTCAGAATTACCCTCATAGGGGAGAGAGAGAAGGAATCTGTCCGCTTGAGAAAAATTGAAGCTAAAACCGGCAATAACGGGAGTTTCAAATTATACCCGAAAGATGATGTAGACTCAATGATCTTTGAACCGGTTTCAAAAGAGTACCCCGGCTGCAGTGTTAAAGTCAATATCCCTACGGGCGAAATAATGAATATTAAACTCTACCTGAAAAGAAAATCCGGAACAGACAAAAACAGCGGCGAGTGTATCAACGCGGTTATAAAAGACTCAGCTGTAAAAAGCGAAGATGAAAAAACGGTTGAACCGTTTCTTAAAACGATATATTTTAAATTCAATTCACATGATGTGCCGATGGAGTATATTCCTGAAATTCACAGGCTTGTGGAGCTTATGAGGAATGATTCCGGACTCAGTATTCTAATTTCAGGTTATACTGATCCATCGGGACCGGCGGAAGTAAATAACAGGTTAAGCATGAAGCGCGCACAGAGTGTCGCCCGTCTGATCAGATCTCTTGATATTCCGGAAAACAGGATTACTGTAGAATGGTTTGGAGAGACCAAAGCCTCATCCGTCAAAACCGGTTCAAGGTATCACTATCTTGACAGAAAAGTTGAATTACTGCTGCAGAAATAAAAATATGGCTGCCCGTTTAACAGGCAGCCATTATATCGGGTTGGTATTATTCGCTCATACGTCTTAAAAATGCGGGGATGTCGAGATCTTCGTTTGTAAAGTCCCGTCCTCTCTTTTTATCATAATCGAGAGTAAAGGTTCTTCCTGCAACGGCAGGTTTCATTTTCTGAGGCTCCTGCTTACCGTCAATGAGAGTCAATGATGTTCCATTTTCTCTTGGTGTTTCTCTAACGGTTTCCCTGGGCTTGATACTGTTAACCGTATTGATAGAAAGCATATTCTTTTTACGATCGAATCCTGTTGCTATTACAGTTATCCGCACTTTATCATCCAGAGCAGGATCTACAGTAGTACCGAAAATTATATTAGCATCAGGATCTACCTGTCTTGTTATTTCATTTGTAACTTCATTCACTTCATGTAGAGAGAGATCATTTCCTCCTGCAATATTGATAAGTACGGCCTTCGCACCCTCAATACTTGTCTCTTCAAGAAGCGGGCTGTTTATCGCCATCATTGTTGCTTCAAGAGCCTTATTCTCACCAGTTGCGATTCCGACACCCATAAGAGCATCTCCAGTCTCTTTCATTACAGTTCTTACATCGGCAAAGTCCACATTCACAAGACCTGTAACCATAATAAGATCGGCTATACCCTGCACTCCCTGACGAAGGATATCATCGGCAAGTTTAAAAGCATCTTCAATCGGAGTTTTTCTGTCGATTATTTTAAGAAGAAGATCGTTAGGGATAGTAATAAGAGTATCAACCTTGGTCTTAAGGTTTTTAATCCCCTCTTCAGCCTGGGCCATTCTTCTTTTACCCTCAACTTTGAACGGTTTTGTAACCACACCGACAACAAGAGCGCCCAACTCTTTTGCTATCTCCGCAACAACCGGTGCAGCACCTGTACCTGTTCCGCCACCCATACCTGATGTTATAAAAACCATATCAGCACCCTTCAGCGCTTTGGTGATCTTATCACGGTCTTCATTAGCAGCTTCTCTGCCGATTTCAGGATTTGCTCCCGCTCCGAGTCCCCTGGTTAGTTTAGATCCGAGCTGGATCTTCTCCTGTGCCAGACAATCACGAAGCTGCTGCGCATCCGTATTGGCAACAATAAACTCCACACCTTCCATACCTGTAGCAATCATCCGGTTAACAGCATTGGTTCCCGCTCCGCCAACACCTATAACTTTAATAATAGTAGACAAAGGCTTTTCTTCTTCCAGTTTGAACATGTACCCTCCCGATCCGGTCTTTATTTATTTGTGCAACGTTATGTCTCATTAGAATTGATTCGTTTAAATCCGTAAAAGATAAGCTGCTGAAGTGATTTAAATTAATTTAAATAGATTTAATATAAATAATAGCTAATAAAGTATTTATAGTAAAAAGATTAATTTTATTTGTCAAATCAGTTTTATACATATTCCCGATTTGTTAAAAAAAATTACAAATACTCTTCAAATACCTTCTTAAGCCTGTCCATTAAACCTGTTTTACTTCTGCTGTACTTACCCTGTCCTCTGAACTTGTTCATTCTTATACCATACTTAAGAAGACCAACTCCGTTTGCGAACTTCGGAGTCGCTACAACTTCCTTGAGACCAACTATATCTGCAGGTGTTCCAATACGCACAGGCATATTGAATACTCTTTCAGCCGCTTCAATACAACCATCGAGCATGCTTCCGCCGCCGGTGAGGACAATTCCTGCAGCCAACATATCTTTTTTTCCGCTTTTCATCAGCTCGTGATCAATCATCTCCATTATTTCACTTACACGGGGCTGAATAATCTGTGTCAGCTCCTGGCGGAATAGTCTACGGGGTGCTCTCCCTCCAACTGACGGGACCTCAACCATTTCAGATGCGTCAACCAGAGACAATTCGGCACATCCGTACTTCTTCTTTATCATTTCTGCGGACTCAATTGATGTTCTGAGCCCGATCGATATATCATTTGTTATGTGAATACTTCCAACGGGGAGGACTGCAGAGTATGCAACTCCCCCTTCGAGATAAACAATTATATCAGTTGTACCGCCTCCAATATCGACAAGTGCAACGCCCAGATCCCGTTCATCACGTCCGATTACAGCATCAGCTGACGCAATCGGATTAAAAACTATATCTCTATGCTGAAATCCCGCTTTAGCTACCGACTTTATCATATTCTGAATACTTGTAGTAGCCGCAGTAATGATATGAACCTCGGCCTCAAGCCTTACTCCGCCCATTCCGACGGGATCTTTTATACCGGTCTGGTCATCAACAGAAAATTCCTTTGAAAGAACATGCATAATCTCACGATCAACGGGAATTACAATGGCCTGAGCCGCTTCAATTACCCTTTTCACTTCGAGAGTTGATATGGTTCTGTTTCTATTGGCTATTGCAACGACACCTTTTGAATTTTCACCCTTAATATGCTGCCCGCTGATACCCACAAATACACTGCTTACCTCATATCCCGCCATGAGTTCCGCGTCTTCGATTGCTTTAACTACTGACGCTGAAGTATTGTCTATATTGACTATCACTCCATTTTTTAATCCCCGTGATGGTGCAACGCCCACACCTGCAACCTCTACCTGATTATTTTCATTCAGGTAACCTATGACCGCGCATGTTTTTGTTGTTCCGATGTCAAGACCGACAATAATATCTTCCATACATTAACCTCTCCACTACTGCCTGATGAGAACTCTCTTATCTTTGAGATTTAAAATCTCAGGATAAGAATTTACTGCATCAAGGTAAGCGGCACTCTTCTCAATTTTTTTAAATCCGTTCAAATCATTTTTTATAATAAAATCTGTTTTCCTGCTTTTTAGTTTAACTCTCAGATCTCCGCCGTTATTGATTTCTATTTCGGCAAGCTCTCCCGAAAATTGCGCCTTTTCTCTGCCGAGCTGTAAAAGATTTTCAAACAGAACTTTCACATAATCACTGCCGGCATTGCTTTCAAAAAATTCCTTCTCTGTAATTATTATCGGCATATCTGTTCTAAAAAATCGCCCTGAATCTATAACATTTCGTTTTTCATCGACCAGACATGGCAGACTTATATTTTTTTCGACTCTCAGCACCATAAAAAGAGGATATTTTTCTTCAACTGTTATAATCATCAGATTATTCTCAATATCGACATTATAAGAATCTATCATTACACTGCTGTTCATAACCTCTTTGAGATAGTCAACGTTTATGATAATCCCCTTTTCCGACACTTTCGCCTTAGCACTTCTGATAATATCATATTTATCGACATTTTTTACACCTCTGAATTCAATCCGCTCAACATAGATTGATGAATCGGATCCGGCAAGTACCGAGGCACTTAAAGTAAAAAATATCAGTATTATAACTCTTTTCAGATTCACATTAACTCACTTTATCAGCTCAAGTATAGCAGGTCCGATTTTGTGAATATCCCCTGCTCCAAGTGTAATTACCACATCACCCTTTTTCAGAACCTCAACAACTGATGCGGCTATATCTTCGAACCTGCGGACATGATGTGCGTCCCTGTTTTCATGTTTTTTTACAGCCTGGCAGATCAGCTCAGTGGAGACTCCATCGATTGGATCTTCACCTGCGGGATAAATATCAGCAAGAAAAACTTCATCCGCATGGGCAAAGGATTGTCCGAATTCGTCCCAGAGAAGTTCCGTTCTTGAATATCTATGCGGCTGGAATATTACAACAATTCTCCTTCCGAGACTTTTAAGAGCAGAGAGTGTTGCTCTTATTTCAGTGGGATGATGACCGTAATCATCCATTACAAGTATACCGTTCTTTTCCCCCACTCTCTCAAGCCTGCGGCCAACCCCTTCAAAATTTTTCAACCCGTCACGGATTGCTTCATACTTCAGGCCAAGTTCCAGCGCAACGGCAATTACAGATAATGAATTTAGTACATTATGATTTCCGAGCTGTGAGAGTTCAAATTCTCCAACCGGTTCTTTTTTATAGTTACATGTAAAACATGTTTTACCATTCTCCATGCGTACATTGTGTGCTGTAAAATCCGCTTCTTCGTTAAATCCGTAAGTATAGAATGGACGCTCAATACGGGGGAGAAGTTCCCTGATAATATTGTCATCAAGGCAGAGCACTGAATATCCGTAAAAGGGGATATTATTTATGTATGTAAGAAAAGCATCCTTCACCGCTTCAAAATATTTATAGTGATCAAGATGATCTGCATCGATGTTCGTAACAATGGCAATACTTGGAAGAAGCTTAAGAAAAGATCCATCGGACTCGTCAGCTTCAAAAACGATATACTCACCCTCGCCAACTCTGGCGTTGGAACCGAAATTAAAAACTTTTCCGCCGATTACTGCCGTAGGATTCATCCCTCCATCGTTAAGTACCGACGCAAGCATTGACGATGTAGTAGTCTTTCCGTGAGTACCGGCAACGCCGATTCCATGTTTAAGGCGGACAAGTTCTGCAAGCATTTCAGATCTGTGTATAATAGGAATATTTCTTTTCCTTGCTTCGATTATTTCAGAATTATTGTAATCAATAGCGCTTGATGTTACA
>JBBRFT010000023.1:0-25111 GCA_038241375.1 Spirochaetota bacterium | reverse complement strand
CAGAGAAATAATTCATTACATTCTGCTTTTTGCAAACTCTTCAAGAGAAACTGCAGGGAGTTTTTTAATTTTTGCCTTAGAATAAACAACTTCCATTGCACTATCGAGAATGATATCATTCTCGATATTTGGACGACTCTGATTCTGCTCAATCATCCCTTCAATTTCTTCAACAGTTTTGCCCATTTGTACAGCAATATTATTGATTATATCCTGATACTTATCTTCTGGTGCTTGTATATCTTCTTTTTTAGCTATTTCCGAAAGAACCAACGTGTTTTTAATAGATTTTACGGCATCTTCACGCAATTTAACCCGATACTCTTCCGGATCTATACCAAGAACCATTGAAAACTGCTCAATACTCTCCGCGTTATAACCAACACGCTGCTGAGTCTTTTTAAATATGGAATACATTTCATTCATTACCATGGATTCAGGAATATCAAAAGTAGTCTTCTCAACAATCTTATTAATCAGATCATTTTTAACTTCTGTTGAAACACGATCCTTAATAAATTTTTCAAGATATTCTCTGGTTTTGATCTTCATATCTTCAGCTGATTCGTAATTTGATTTTTTTGCGAATTCATCATCAAATACAGGGAGTTCAATAGTGCTGATCTCTTTAACAACTACAGCATAAGTTACTTTCTGTCCGACAAAATCCTTTATATGATACTCTTCCGGATATTTGATAGAGACACTTTTCTCCTCACCTTTTTTCATACCCAAAAGATGATTATCAAGAGTAAAATCATCCTTACTCTTACCTACAACAATTGAATACTCTTTATAATCGAGAAGCGCCGCTTCCTCTGCGCTTACATTGTCTGTACGCTTAAGATTAAATCTTACAAGGTTACCCTTTGCAACTGCGGCTTCAGCATCCTCAATCACATTGGTCTCTGCGGTTCTTTCTCTTACAGATTCTATTTCGATTTCAACATCAGCATCAGTAACTGCACAGGTCTTTTCCTCTGATTCGACTGAAGTATATTCACCAAGTTCGATTGTTGGCATTACTTCAAATACGGCTTTATATTTAAACGGCTCATCTCTTGTTATCATTTCATATGCAATTTTAGGCTCAACTATTGGAGAAAGTTCCTTCTTCTCTACTGCATCATAAAAAGTGCTCTTTACAAGATTTTCAGCTACTTCATTACCTGCATATTCTTTATATTTAGTTTCAACAACCTGAACAGGCGCCTTCCCCTGTCTGAAACCATCAACTTTTGCATTTTTCTGAATCTTATGAAAAACCGCTTTATACTCAATTTCAACCCTTTCTACAGGAATTTCTATTTCCAGTTCAACAACAGCATTTTCAAGCTTCTTCTCACTTAAAATATTCAATTTTGTACCTCTTTATTAGTAATAAGTATTTATTCCCGATCTTAATCATAAAATGTAAAACACCGTAAAAATATGATAAATGAGCCTTTACATTGTATTTTATTGATTAATTCATCGATTTATGGACATTACATCAACTTAAAACTATAAATTCAGACTGGGGGTATGAGTCAAACATTTTTTATTTATCTGTTCAGTGAATAAATTTGGGGAAATTAAGACCAGATGGAATGATAAAAAATAAAACAAATAAATGAACGAAGACATAAAACAGAGAATAAAAAAAAGCGCGAATTTAATTTCGCGCTTTTTTTCTAGCCTTCAAATGAGCGGGAAACGAGATTCGAACTCGCGACGTCAACCTTGGCAAGGTTGCACTCTACCACTGAGTTATTCCCGCGTTTTGAAATTTTGCTTTTGCGGGCGAAGGGAGTCGAACCCCCACACCTTTCGGTACCAGATCCTAAGTCTGGCGTGTCTGCCAGTTCCACCACGCCCGCTAAAGTCGAGTGTTATATTTATTTAAGGGGGATATAATGCAATCAAATTTTTTAATTAAATAAAAAAATTTTTTAAACTGGTATAAAATATATAAATCACCCCGCCCCATCCGCCCGGTGGGCACCTTTCCCATGAATGGGAGAAGGGGAATCCTCTGTCTTTAGAAATTCGGTTATTTCTATTAATTGAGAAAGCTTGCTTAAATTGTTGACACCACATGTTTCACTTCAATAATTTCACATGGAGATAAAATGATACCGGAAATTCTGTACGAAGATAATCATATTATTGTTGTGAACAAACCATCGGGGATGCTTTCTCAGGGGGATGCATCAGGAGAAGACTCACTACTCGATATCCTGAAACAGTATGTTAAAGAGAAGTACAACAAAGAGGGTGAAGCATTTATAGGACTTGTCCATAGGCTCGACATGCCCGTATCAGGAGTAATGGTGTTCGCGAGAACGTCCAAGGCTGCAAGACGATTCCATTCAGAAATTATTTCCGGCAATATGCATAAGTTCTATCTCGCTGTTGTTGAAAAAGAGATGCAAGGCAACAGGAAGTGGCACAAGCTTGAAAACTTTCTTATAAGAGATCGAGATATTACTAAAGTCGCCGTTAACGAGAGCGTGGACACACAAAGAGCAGATCTAAGTTACATAATTATCTCATCATCAAATGGATTTTCACTGCTGCTGATTAAACTCGGCACCGGAAGGAAGCATCAGATTCGCGCGCAGCTTTCTGCCATAGGGGCACCGGTATCTGGAGATAAAAAATACGGATCACGAAGCGAATATAAAAAATATATCTGCCTCTGTTCGGTCTTTCTGTCGTTTACTCACCCCACACTCAAAGAGCGAATGAAATTTTATTCGACACCGCCGGACAGATTCCGAAAATTAATTGAATACAATCCCGAATCACTCAAAGAAGAGATTATCGGGATTATTAATGATACCGGAAATCAACCTTTGGTATCAAAATAAGAACCTTTACTATTTACAAAAGAACTTACGGTACTTTCTTTTTTGAGAGCCACCTGCTGCCTATCTACTTCTTTTGCCTGAGTATACTTAGACGCATTATCTACTGCTCCTTTGTAAAGCATCTGAACATTACCTGTACTCTCTATTTTCATGTTCTCCTCCCGTTAAAACATGAGATTCTGCCCCTTTAGTCCGACAGTGTATGTTTCCTCTACCTTTAAACCTTCCGAATTGAATATTTCATTATTTTCTATTAATACCCGGATATAATTTAAAACAATTAAAACAGATTGTCATCTTTTTTTTATGTATTACCAGCCGCAAACTACATATTTTATAATTATTTTCATATTTCAGTAATAATATAGTCCAAATAACTTAATCCAGACGGAGTTTAAGGGGCGGCAGCCTCTAGAAGCCCCGCAGGGCTCCCTTCGGTTCCGAAAAAGTGGTTTTAGGAACCGCCCAATCGTATCAGTAATTACAATCTGAAGATTACAGCAAATTATAAATAATAAATTTGAAATAATACTTGGCAAACAAAGTGAAATTTCCGGTATAGATAATTCATTACATAATCACGAGGCAATTCATGGAATTAGAATACACTTTATCTAATAAGGATTCATTCACAAGCGTACTTTTTGCGACATCACAGTCTCCAATTACAAGAAAGAGGAGAATTCGGGAGAAGTATATTTATCCGGCAGTATACCTTATAATGCTAAGTATATTATTTCATATGAATGATTTCCCGGCAGGGATATTGATTACAATTATTTCAACCAGTCTCTGGATCAGTTTTTATCCATTTATATCACGTTATGCAATAAGAAGAAAATATTTCCGTAATTCAGGCAAGCAGACAAACAGCAATATTAAAACAAAAGTTAAAATTAAAGCTGATAAAGAATATTTCACTGTAACCGATGAATCAGGTGAATCAAAAATCACAATTACTGATATCGATAAAATCATTGAGATAAAGAACTATTTTTTCATAAGAATAAATTCAAAAGCTCATCTGATAATTCCTAAAGATCAATTTAAAGAGGGCGCACTTGATGTTTTTATCAAGAAAATACAGAAGTTATCAAAAGCTGATATTACGGTGATGCTAAACTGGAAGTGGAGCTGAAAAAAGGTAGTACCCGTATTCCCTTTAAGCTCAAACGAATCACTCGATATGCATATCAAAAAGAGCCTTGATATAATACGAAGGTGTATTCGTTAAAATCTTTGCGAATTCTCTATTATACAAAGTCCCGGCCCCATTTGCTATTTCAGCATATGCAGCTTCGGTGTTGCACATCTCCCGGTATGAGCGGTCGCTTGTCATTGCATCGAAGGAATCGGATATGGCAATTATCTGCGCAAGAAGCCCAATTGAGTTCTCACTATAGCCTCCGGGATAACCGGAACCATCGAGGCGCTCATGATGCTGTTTGGTGATCTCGGCAATCTCACTCATAAGATTAATATGTTTAAGTATATTGTATGAATGAAGCGGGTGATTTTTTATAAGCTCCCATTCGCTGGAATCGGGAGAGTAGGCCTTATCAAGTACTTCGTTTGGTATACTGATTTTACCGGCATCGTGAAGCAGCCCGGCAACCTCCACCTTTATTATATCATCTTTTGAAAATCCGGCCTTCTTAGCAATATATTTCGAGAGTATTGACACTCGTGTTGAATGCCCCTGAGTATAGCCGTGTTTTGCATCGATTACCCTTGCGAAAAGCCTGAGTATCGGATACATCCCGGCCATTCCAAGACCATCCCAGTAATCATCCGCGCCATCCTGATAATTTCTGTTGATATATTTTTCTTTAATTTCTATAAACTTGTCAGAAGATTTCCCCGGTATTATTTCATCTTTGTGAATCATCTCTGATATCAGATCAACTATAACAGGATTAAACGATGTACCGCGCTGATCACGGATTATTTTTTCAGATTCATCACGTGAGAGTTTATCCCGATCAAGGCGTGGAGTCTGCAGTGAGTCAAAACAATCAATAGCACTTAGAATCTGGACCTCTACGGGAATTTCTGATCCGGCCAGACAGTCAGGATAACCCGTACCATCCCATTTTTCATGATGCCATCTGATCCAGAATGCAAGATCGCTTAACTCCGGAAGAGCAGCCGCAATTTTACCTCCGATTATAGAGTGAGGTTGAACAAGTTTAAATTCATCGTCAGTCAGTTTTCTTTTCTGTCTCAGAAGGTTTATATCTATACCAATTTTCCCGATATCATGTATGAGGCCAGCGAAATAAAGCTGCTGAATTTTATAAGGAGGGAGCCCGACTTTTTCGGCTATAATTGCACACATCTCCCCCACTCTTATCGCATGCTGATGTGCAGAGTTATCATTAAGATCGTATTCAAGCACCAGCCCTAACGCTTCAAGACACTGAATCAGAAGGAGATTTCTATTTATATTCATTTCATTATCCGGGCTGATGTTTTATCAATTTCAAAAGAAAACCAGTTGAACAGCAGATGCCTGATCTATCAGATATTTATAATCAAACTGTTATTTGATTAATGTCAATAATAATTACTTTTTATTCCCCTTCAAATGACTCACAACAGAACCAAACTCCTCTTTCAAACCAAAACCCTTTGTATTTGCATTCAGTCCATCAACGGTATTCCATTTAACCATTTCAGCCGGTTCATTGCATGTTGGACAGGTGACATTTGATGATTCCTCTTTTTTAAATTTATGACCACTTTTACACTTATAGGTTTTCTCCATAATACTCCTCTTTTATTGTTATTATTATTGTTGTAATATACATAAAAATATTAAAGAAGGCAATTTAATAATTATTACCCGAAATTAAATATCTATTGAAACTATTCTTTACTGTTTCAGACTAAGCTATAAGAGATGTTCGTGAAATAGAACATCCGGAATCATAAACTCAGGCTCCGTTCTGACAGTTTTTTTTACGCTTGCGGAGCAGGGAAAGAGCCTGTGTTTTTAATTAATAATGTAATTTAAGAAATAATAATTTATGAACCGATCCCCTAAAAAAATATATATTGAAACAACCACGCGCTGCAATCTCAACTGCGCCATGTGTGTAAAACATACCTCCGGAAGCGGAATGACTGATGGAGATTTTAATATAGATATATTCGATTCAATAAAACCGGCACTTACTGAAGCTCAGACACTTATTCTGAGCGGAATCGGTGAACCCCTGCTCTACCCTCATCTTGAGCAATTGATCACTGAGGCACGGAGATACATGCCCGAAGATGGAATAATTGCATTTCAGTCAAACGGCATGCTTTTAACCCGAGATCGGGCATTTAAACTCGCAGCAGCGGGACTTGATAAAATATGCATCTCCCTGGATTCATTAAACCCTGAAACATTCAGTTTAATGAGAAACGGCGGTAATCTGGATAGAATAAAGGATGCTTTTCAATTCCTTAAAGTTGCAGCAGCTGCTTCCGGAAAAAAAATATCTGCAGGCATTGAATTTGTTCTGACCAGAGAGAATATGAATGACCTCCCGGACGTCGTTAGATTTGCCTCTGAACATGGAGCATCTTTTGTTATAGTCACTCACCTGATCCCATACAGTAAAGAGAGTATTCCCGGTGCGGCATACGATAAAAATACTGACGCAGCGGTCACACTTTATGAGAACACATTAAAAAATTCGGCTGCCGCAGGTGTTGATATAACTCAATATTTTAAAGTAAAATGGAAAATATACAACAGCGAAGATGAGAGACTTATAATTGATGCTGTCGAAAAAATGACAGCAGAAGCACGGGATAAAAATATTTTTTTTCATCTTCAAAGTATAATGGACCGGGATCGTGAAATCCGCAGTAAAGTTGAGAAAATTTTTAATCAATCGAGTAAACTTGCGGATAATGCAGGTATTGAACTCAGTCTTCCGGCAATCTCGCCGGCTGCTTTGAAGAGATGCGAATTTATTGAATCAGAGAGTGTTTTCATCTCATGGAACGGCGATGTTCATCCATGTCATTTTTTGTGGCACAAATTTCAGTGTTATGTTTCGGGATGGCAGAAGTTTGTAAATCCGAAAAGTTTCGGAAATCTTACAGAGAATGATATCCTTACAATATGGAACAATCTGGAATTTACAGATTTCCGTGAATCAGTTTTAAAATACAACTATCCCGTATGTTCAAACTGCAGTTTTGCTCCTTGTGATTATATCTATTCCGAAGAGTTCGAACAGGACTGCTACATAAACAGTATCCCTTGCTGCGACTGCCAATGGTGTCTTGGAATTTTTCAATGCCTGAGATAGACCCTATTTTAGTTTCTTGACAGAATCCACCTATATAAAATCATCTGCATATATTCTAAAAATAAGGTTTAAAATGAACTTACAGAAAGAGATTAATAAACGAAAGACTTTTGCAATTATAAGTCACCCTGACGCAGGGAAAACAACTTTAACTGAGAAATTACTATTATACAGCGGCGCCATACAGATTGCCGGGGCCGTAAAATCGAATAAAATCAAAAAAACTGCGACTTCCGACTTTATGGAGATTGAAAAGCAGAGAGGAATTTCTGTAACTACATCTGTTTTGTCATTCAATTACAAAGGACACATTATCAATCTTCTTGATACTCCCGGTCACAAGGATTTCGCAGAAGATACATACCGCACGCTGACAGCCGTTGACAGCGTTATACTTGTGGTAGACAGTGTAAAGGGTGTCGAGGAACAGACCAAAAAACTTATGGAAGTCTGCAGACTTAGAAATTACCCTGTAATTATCTTCATAAATAAAATGGACCGCGAAGGTAAATACCCCATCGAGCTCCTGGATGAACTTGAAAAAAGCCTGGACATCAATGTCCGCCCTTTAAGCTGGCCCGTCGGAATGGGAAGTTCTTTCAAAGGTGTTTATAACATCTATAAAAACACCTTTAACTTTTTCAGATCGAATAAAACACAGATTGAAGATGAGGGTGAGGTTAAATCTTTCAAGGGACTTGAAGACCCCGAGATCGACTCTGTTATCGGCCATGATGCAATCAGACTTCGTGAAGAGATTGAGCTTGTTGACAGCATCTATGACAATTTTGACACAAAGGATTATCTTGACGGCATGCTCGCTCCAGTATTTTTCGGAAGTGCTGTAAATAATTTCGGAGTGAAAGAACTTCTCGATACATTTGTCGAGATAGCGCCCCATCCTCTTCCGAGAGAGACTACCAGCGGAATGATGGAACCATCGGAAGAGAAGTTCAGCGGATTTGTTTTTAAAATTCATGCTAACCTGGACCCGAGACATAGAGACCGTATCGCTTTCCTTAGAGTGTGTTCCGGAAAGTTTGAAAGAAATAAATTTTATCACCATGTACGGCTGGATAGAGATATAAAATTCCCCAACCCTGCAAACTTTATGGCACAGGATAAAAGTCTTATCGAGGATGCATTCCCGGGAGATGTTATCGGTCTTTACGATTCCGGAATATTCAAGATAGGTGACACTCTCACTGAAGGTGATTCTTTTATGTATAAAGGGATCCCGAGATTTTCACCGGAACATTTCTGTGAAGTGAGAAATGCTGATCCGTTCAAATCGAAACAGCTGGAGAAGGGACTTAATCAGCTGACCGACGAAGGACTTGCCCAGTTGTTTACACAGAATCCGGGACAGAGAAAAGTTGTCGGAGTTGTAGGGCAGCTTCAGTTTGATGTAATCAAATACAGGCTCCTTCATGAATTCGGTGCGAGCTGTACTCTTTCTCCGATTAACGGATACAAGGCTGTATGGGTTAAGTATACAAATAAAGATGATATTAAGGACCTGACAGGTTTCCGTTATCACTGCCTTTTTCAGGATAAGAACGATAACATGGTATTTATACCGGACAATAAATTTACACTTCAGATTGCCAAAGATAAAAATCCCAATGCACAGTTTTTGATTAGTATCGAGCATAATGATTCGACTCTGGAGATGGAAGCAAAATAAATAATACTCTCCCCGCCCCCTCCGGCCTTTGGCCACCTCCCCCATGAATGGGAGGAGGAGTGAAAATGACAACTCACTGTGTTATTTTTACTTCAGGAATGAACAGCAGTAGTCTGAGGGAGTTTTTACTCTCATTGTAAACTTTGAGTTTGCAGGAATTTCAAATGATTCTCCGCCGGAAATTTTTTTCCACTCATCGCTTCCGGGGAGCTGTACATCGAGTTCACCGGAATAGATCTCCATAATTTCTGCCGCACCTGTGTTAAATAAATATTCACCCTTCTGCATAAAACCGAGAGTCTTCTCGGTACCATCAGCAAAAACAACTTTTCTGCTTACGACATTCCCGTCGAAATATACATTAGCTTTTTTTACTACACTTACGTTTTTAAATTCAGACATAGATTCCTCTTAATATAATTATTAGAAAATCATTTATATAAGCTGAATAATTGATGCAAATACTATTTTAGTAATTTGTATTAATTGTATCAATAACGAATTATTTCAGATGATGCGTAAGCTTCGCATATTCTGAAAACAAATTGCTACCACTGGGATCGCATTATATATTTTTAAAAATAGATTGATTATTAAAATAATACCTGTAATGTTTGTTAATATCTATTAACAAAAGGACCCTGCTCCCATGAGGAAAAATATAATACTAATATGCCTTATATGGTCTGCTATCACGACCGGATCATTTCTTTATAATTATCAGAATGCCCTGTCTGAACAAAAAAAACTTTCTCTTCAGACAGCGAGAAGTTTTTTCAATCAGATTGTCCTCTTCCGCTCATGGAACGCAATACATGGCGGTGTTTATGTCCCCGTCACAGCTGACACACAGCCGAACTCGTATCTGGATGTTCCTCAAAGAGAGATAACCGTTAATAGAAACCTGACCCTGACAAAAATTAATCCCGCCTTTATGACAAGACAGGTTTCTGAACTGGCTATAAAAAAAGATGGCGTTCAATTCCGCATGACAAGCCTCCTTCCTATACGCCCGGAAAACAGGGCAACTCAGATTGAAGAAGCCGCACTTAGAGAATTTGAAGCCGGAATTCTAGAGAAGGGTGAAATAATCAACGGAGATTCCGGACTGATATTTTTCTACATGGCAAGTCTCAAAACTGAAAAATCATGTCTAACCTGTCATGCAAAACAAGGATACAAAGAGGGGGATGTAAGAGGGGGAATTAGCGTGACAATCCCATATATCTCAAAACCTCCAATATTTATGATAGCATCTGTTCATCTGTTTATGCTTTTTGCCGGACTTTCAGGTTTAATCTTTTCCGGCATAAAACTGGGAACAGCTTATAACTTAATAAAAAGACAGGCGATATTTGACGCTTTGACCGGCATTCCAAACAGACAGAGTTTCTCAGAAAGAATTCTTACCGAATACAAACGCAGTCTCCGCGACAACTATCCTCTCTCGGTAATCATGGGTGATATAGATAATTTCAAACTATACAACGACACATATGGACACGCCGGTGGTGACGAATGTTTGAAAAGTGTTGCAAAAATTATCGCGTCAACACTTAAAAGACCGGGTGATTTCTGTGCAAGATATGGCGGTGAGGAGTTTATTATTATACTCCCCGCAACAGATAAAACAGGTGCCAAAGTAATTGCTGAATCTATAAGAAATAATATTTTCAATCTTAATATTCCGCATGAAAAGTCTGCAAATGAAAAATTTGTAACTATAAGTCTTGGCATAGCGACAAAGGGGAACGATACGGCTATGACAACCGAAGAACTCCTGAAAATGGCTGATGATGCATTATACACAGCTAAAGAAAAGGGCCGTAACAGAGTTGAGGTTTTTAACGGATAATTATTATCATTTATTCTTTTTCATATATATCCCGATATTTCCTGATCAGAACCGGTAAAAAATATATCAGATCCTCAACTATAATATAATCGGACACTGAAAATATTGCAGCATCGGGATCTTTATTTATCGCTACAATACATTGTGAATTTTTCATCCCTGCAATATGCTGCTGTGAACCGGAGATTCCACAGGCGAGATATAATTTTGGCGAGACAGTTCTTCCGGTAATACCTACCTGCTGATTAAACGGGAGCCATCTCTGATCGCAGATTGGTCTTGATGCTCCTACTGCGGCATTTTCAAATATAGATGCCGTCTCACTGATCAGTGATAGGTTCTCCTCTTTCCCTATTCCTCTTCCCGCTGAAATAATTACATCGGCATCCTCAAGTTTTACACCGCCTAATGCTTCAGGAGATAGCGATATAGGTTTGTATCCATAATGCTTTGCCCCCGACCGGGATGCGGGGGCCGGGCAATATGCGGGGGCATTCACAGATGCATTACTTTTATAAGAAACTGTATCTTCTTCAAGTGTATATGTTCCCGCAAGAACTGTTACAATTTTAAGCAGAGCATTCAGACGTTGATTAATTTTCAGCTTACCATTGAATATCGATCTCTGAAAAATGCAAGTCTCACCGTCGCGGATAAACGATTCAACTGCTGTTACAGTTGAACTTTTAGAAATTACAGAGAGTTTAGCCGTGCACTGAGAGTTTCTCACAGTGTGAGTAAATATGATCAGTCCCGGGCTGTACTCACCGATTGTTCCGTAGAGCAGTTCTGCGAGAAGTTCAGGATTGGGATAATATAACTCATCATGTTCAATTGCAGCGGTATCAATTAGGTATTTTTCAGTTATAGATTCGCAAAGTTTCATAACACTTTTTCCCGGAACGACGACCAATGCTGTGGACAAATCACCCGCTGCAAAACTAGAAGCAAATACAATCAGTTCCAAACTCTGCTGAATCAGTTTATCTTCTATAGTATCAAGAACCGCGATAATTGAATATTTTTTATCACTCATATCAGTGCCTTTTCATGAAACAGATTAAGAAGCTTCACGGCCTTTTCTTCGATGCTTCCGGTTAAAATTGTCCCCTTTGACGATACAGGGGGATATTCAATTGACAGAATCTCTACACAGCTTTGAGTCTTTTTTAAATCTTCACTATTTATTGTAGTAATCTGCAAAGATCTTGCCCGCATTACGTTTGAAAGTGATGGATAGCGGGGGAGATTAAGACCAGTCTGTATTGTTACAAGGCATGGCAGTGCAACCTCAATATTCTCGATTATTCCCCCCTCAAGTTCCGATTTTACAGATAGTGCAGTTAAATTATTTATCAGTTCTGACTTTACAACATTAACAGCTGACGGCATAGAGAGAAGAGATGCAATCATCGGCCCCACCTGACTCTGCATCATATCCTCGGACACGACTCCCGCAAAAATAATATCATATTGTTTATCCAATACATATTCGGCAATAAGAGAGGCAGTGTCAAAAGCCGGTAAAGCTGGATTATCACATATTATATGAATACCTTTATCGGCACCTTTCTCTAGAGATTTTCTCACGGTTGATACCGCACGTGCCGGCCCCACAGAAAGAACATCAACAGTTGTACCGGGGAGAACATCTTTTATCAGAAGAGCTTCCTCCAGAGCATATTCATCATAGCGGTTCATCCTGTATGCGATTTTAGTATTCTCCTCTATCCATGAAGAAGTATCATTGATTTTCAAATTCGAATCAATATCGGCCACCTGTTTTACGCAGACTAGAATTTTCATTTATTTAATTTCCTTTCTATTATAAAATAACTAATAATGATCAATTACCATCCAGCCCCCTAAGTCCCCTTCCGGGGGATTTAGGGGGCTTACCCGGGATGGTTTTTTATCCAAATAAAATATGAACAGTTATCAACTTCCTCATCCCAAAGAATTTAAATAAACTTAACTCAAATTCAATAAATATTCCCTGAAACAAAAAGTCAATAAAAAAGCGAACATTCGCTCGTTTTTTTATTGACTTTTTTATAAGTAATAACTACAGTATTTTTAAGGTTAAAATAAATGAGCACTTTGTTTTTAATAAGACATGCGCAGGGATCTTTCGGGAAGGGAAACTATGACAAGTTATCTGAAACCGGGAAAAAACAGGCACTTATACTTGCCGAATACTTTCATAATATCGGTATAAAATTTGATGAAATATACTCAGGAACTTTAGAGAGACACAGAGACACTGCAAATGAATATATCTCCTCATCTAAAGCTAAGGATGTAATTATACCGGAAATAGTTTATGACTCAAGACTCAATGAATACAATGCTGAAGAGGTATTCACCATTCTTCTCCCTACTCTTCTTGCAGATAAACCGGATTTAAAAATACACTTTGATAAACTATTTACTGATAAAAAATCATTTCAGATTATTTTTAAAGAGATAATGAATATGTGGACTTCCGGCAGCTACGACATGAAAGGAACTGCCACATGGGATGATTTCACAAAAGGTGTCTACGGATTTCTTAATGACAGGATGGAGGATCACTCAAGCAGTAAAAAAATTGCAGTCTTTACTTCCGGCGGGCCCATCTCTGCAATTATAATGAAGATTCTTTCATTAAATACCGGCACATCAATGCATATAATGAACCGGATTGTAAACAGCTCAATTACCCGGATTAGATTTACAAGATATAAAATAATGATCTCTTCTTTCAATGAATACTCACACCTTGAACAGGCTGGAGGAAAGGATATAATTACTTTCAGGTAAACTGCATAATTATAGGGGACTCAAATGCAGCGAAACAGTGACTTTAAATTCGTTAAAAGAATTCAAAGTTCTCCGGGGGATTTAGGAGGCTTAACTTAACGACATTGAGTTTGATGCTGCAGATTACTTAACAAACAAAAAAGGGGGCGCAGATGAATTTTGAAATATCAGATAAGATGAAGATAGTACTGGAAATGATCAACGAGTTTGTTGATAAGGAGCTTATACCTCTTGAGAACGAATACCTCAACACCGAATTCCGGGATCTTCTTCCTATACTTCATGAGAAGAGAAAGATGGTGAAGAAGATGGAGCTATGGGGGCCGAACCATCCGGTTGAACTTGGCGGAATGGGGCTATCCATGGTTGATCATGGGCTTGTTTCTGAAGCTCTTGGACGGACTCCGACGGGACATTATGTTTTCGGATGCCAGGCGCCCGATGCGGGTAATATTGAGATACTTCACCTTCACGGAACAGAAGAACAGAAACACAAATATCTCGATCCTCTTGCAGCCGGAGACATTCGAAGCTGTTTCGGTATGACTGAAGTTGATATGCCGGGCTCAAATCCTGTCATGATGGAGACAACAGCTGTAAAAGACGGAAACGATTATATAATTAACGGACACAAATGGTACACATCCGGCGCTGACGGTTCACAATTCTGTATAGTAATGGCAGTAACAGATCCCACAGCTCCGGTACATCTTCAGGCAAGTATGATTATAGTACCGACTGATAATCCCGGTTTTAATCTGGTACGGAATATTCCAGTAATGGGGCACTCGGGAAGTGATTACGCCAGTCATGGAGAAGTTATGCTTCAGTCATGCCGTGTGCCTCAAGCAAATCTCCTCGGCAAAGAGGGAATGGGATTTGTCCTCGCTCAGGACAGGCTTGGTCCCGGCCGGATTCACCATTGCATGAGATGGCTTGGAATATGCAGCAGAGCATTTGAACTTATGTGCAGGCGTGCAAATTACAGAAAGATTTCACCTGACGGAAAAACTCTCGCGTCAAAGCAGATTGTTCAGGAATGGGTAGCTGAATCAGCAGCAGAGATTCAGGCTGCACGTTTGATGACACTCTACGCGGCATGGCGAATCGATACCGTTGGAGCAAAGGAAGCGAGAGACGATGTATCGATGATTAAGTATGTTGTAGCTAACACAATGCAGAAAGTTGTGGACCGCGCTCTCCAGCTTCACGGCGGGCTTGGCATGACCGACGATACTATTCTAGCATACTTTTTCAGACATGAACGCGCGGCAAGGATCTATGACGGTGCTGACGAAGTTCACAAGAGTTCACTTGCAAAAAGAATGCTGAGAAAATACGAATAGTTCAGGATAATTAGAAAATGGAATTAACTTTCTCAAAATTTTCAAAAGAAACAACAATATCAGTTGATGATATCTGCCGGGATTTCTATCTCGGAAACCGGGAAATTATTAAGATCAAGAAAGAAGCAGTCGCAGTGAAAAATCTTGTTACAATTTTAAACACTACCCTCAGGCTGAGCAACGAAATAGGATTCCAGTCCATGACGCTTCGGGATCTAAGCCGTGAATCGGAACTCAGCATGGGTGCGCTTTACAATTATTTCTCGAGCAAAGATGAACTTTTTAAAATTATACATCTTAACGGGATGACGCTTATAACCAATATTCTTATTAAACAGATAGAGGATGAAAAAGATCCCGATTCAAAAATGAAGAAGGCTATAAGGATACATATATATCTCAGCGAGATGATGCCTCAGTGGTTCTACTTCCTTTATATGGAGACTAAAAATCTCAAGAAGGAGGATCGAAAAATACCCATGGAGAGCGAACTATTTACAGAAAAAATATTCATCGATATAATCAAAGAGGGGATCAAATCGGGAATATATCTCCCTAAAGATCCGCTGCTCACAGCCTCAATGATTAAAGCAATGCTGCAGGACTGGTATCTCAAAAGATGGAAATATACAAAGCGAAATGTAACTGTAGATCAATACGCGGCATTCATAATTGAGTTTATCGAATCCTATATAAAATCATAAAGGAGGACGAAGCATGACATCACCAGGTATTATTACAGACGAACCGTCAGCAACCCGCGAAGGAGAGGAACTGGATAAAGCCGTAATTTTCGAATTCCTTAAAGCAAATCTTACTGGAATAAAAGATGAGCTTGAAATCAGGCAGTTCCCCAGCGGATTTTCTAATCTCACTTATCTTGTTCAATCGGGAGAGAGAGAGATGATTCTCCGCAGACCTCCATTCGGAAAAAAAGCAAAGACCGCACATGATATGTCAAGAGAATACAAAATACTTAAAGCACTCAAACCTGTTTATCCCTTTGCTCCGGAACCACTGCTGTATTCAGATGATGAAAACATCATGGGCTGCCCATTCTACATTATGGAAAGAATTAAAGGGATCATTCTGCGTAAAGATCTCCCTTCCGGATTCAATCTTTCCCCGAAAGAAGCGGGTACATTAAGTGAGAATCTTATCACAGTGTTATGCAAACTCCATTTAATTGATTATACCAAAGCCGGATTGGCAGATTTCGGCAAACCAGATGGCTATGTTAAACGTCAGGTTGACGGCTGGAGCGGACGTTACCGTGACGCGAAAACGCCCGATGCGCCGGACTTTGAAAAAGTTATGGAATGGCTTCAGATTAAAATGCCCGGCGAGTCCGGTATAGTTGGTATAATACATAACGATTATAAATTTGATAACGCTGTGCTGGACCCGCTTAACAATACTGAAATCATAGGAATTCTCGACTGGGAGATGGCAACTCTAGGAGATCCTTTGATGGACCTTGGCGCGTCACTTGCCTACTGGGTGGAGAAAGATGATCCCCCTGCGATGCAGCCCATACGCCAGATGCCTACAAACATCGAAGGTATGCTTACACGCAAACAGCAGGTTGATCTCTACGGTGAATTGATGGGGATTAAAATAGACAATTTCGATTTCTATTACTGCTTCGGACTTTTTCGACTGGCAGTAATCGCACAACAGATATATTACCGGTTCTATAACGGACAGACAAAAGATCAGAGATTCAAAATGCTGATTATTGCTGTTAAAGTTCTTGAGCAGACAGCATTAAATGTTATCGCCAAGTCTGATTTGTAAACACCCTCCCTTCCCCATCTCATCATGGGGAAGGTGCCCGGAAGGGCGGATGGGGAGGAGTATGATAAAGACATAAAACTATCTTAAACTCAAACTACCCGCCCCCACTGTCGCAGAAGCGACATCTCCCCCATAAGAGATGGGGGAGAAAAAGATAAAATTGGAATTAAAATGACAGGTATATATTTAAAAAAAGATAAAAGGAGCATCAGCATGAAAATAAACGATATTAAAAAAGTTCTTCTTCTCGGTGCCGGAACAATGGGACAGCAGATAAGCGTCCCCTGCTCTCTGGCAGGATTTGATGTAGTTATTTATGATATAAACGAAGAAGCTCTTAATAAGGCGATGAAAATTATTCCGAAGATAATGGATGGGATGGTTCTCTGGAAAAAAGCAACCCGTGCAGAAGCAGATTCCGCTCTTAAGCGGATATCAATTACTACCGATCCTGAACTTGCAGCAAAAGAAGCAGATATTGTAAGCGAATCTGTTCCGGAGAAACCTGACCTCAAAATAAAAATATTTTCACAGTTCAATAAACTCTGCCCGGAACGGACAATATTCACAACCAATACTTCAACACTCCTGCCGTCTATGATTGCAGAAGCAACGGGACGACCTGAAAAATTTATAGCTCTCCACTTTCATGATGTATCTATGACAAATGTTGTGGATATAATGCCTCATCCCGGCACCTCAAAGGAGACAATACAAATTGTTAAAGAGTTTGCTGAAAAAGCGGGTCAGCTCCCGATAATGATGGAGAAAGAGCACTCCGGTTATGTTTTCAATTACATGATAGGTGCAGTTTTCACATCGGCACAAACACTTGCGACAAAGCATGTTGCTTCAATAGAAGATATAGACAGAGCGTGGATGGGAGTAACTCACATGATGCTTGGACCATTCGCACTCATGGATAGTATCGGACTCGACACAATGCTCAGTTTCACAGAGTACTGGGCCGAAAAAATGAAAGATCATCAGTGGAAGAAAAATGCCGAATTTCTGAGAGGATATGTCGAACAGGGACATCTGGGTAAAAAGAGCAAAAAAGGATTCTATGATTATCCCAAGCCGTCATTTATGGAACCTGATTTTTTAAAAGGAAGCAAATAATAAAAGGAGAATCCCATGAAAGTAAATTTTGATCTTACAGGTAAAATTGCAATTGTAACAGGAGCAAGCCGCGGTATTGGTGAATCAATAGCTAAAACTCTTGCCGCGTACGGTGCAGAAGTCATTATAACTAACAAGACAATAGAAGGACTTCCTGAAGTGGAAGCTGCAATAAAAGCCGATGGAGGAAAGGCGGTATCGATGACATGCCATAATGGAAGTTTATCCGAGATAGATAAACTCTTCAAAGATGTTGAAGCAAAATACGGAAAACTTGATATACTTGTAAACAATGCCGCGGTTAATTTTTATTTCGGAGAGATGATAAATGCAGACGAAACCGCATGGGACAAAACCATGGAGGTTAACCTCAAGGGTAATTTCTTTATGTGTCAGCATGCTTCAAAACTGATGAAGAAAAACGGAGGAGGTTCTATCATTAACGTAGCTTCTATTAACGGAATACGTCCTGCTCCAATGCAGGGAATATACTCAATAACAAAAGCCGGAATGATTTCAATGACAAAAGCTTTCGCAAAAGAACTTGCTCCTTCAAAAATCAGAGTAAACGCACTTCTTCCGGGACTAACAGATACAAAATTTGCCTCAGTTATGGTTAAAAACGATGAACTGATGGATAAGGTGCTCCTGCCGATGATACCTCTCCATCGGGCTGCACAGCCTGATGAGATGGCTGGAGCTGTATTATATCTAGCATCGGAAGCTTCATCATTTACTACTGGAGCAACAATTGTTGTAGATGGCGGAGCGCTGGCTTAAAACATTAAAAACATTCCTCGCCCTGTTAATGCGGAGAGAGGAATGTTTACATGTTTATCTACATCTCCACAGTCCCGGGAAATACATCGGCAGATGCTTCAAGCGCAGTCCACTCATCACTGAACAGACCATCTATCATTCCGAAAAACTGAGGAAATTCCTCTTTAATGTAAAAACGTGAAGTCAGAACCCTGCTGTAATAAAAAGCAGCCTCACTGTTCTCTGCAATTAAAGCTTTAAGTTCGGCGCCTTTTTTATCTCCTATAAGTGCTTTCATTTTAGGAAACGAAACGGAGAGACTCCACACATGCATCCACGCGATTGCAAGCATGTAGATAGCCTTTCTGAACTGTGTTGCACCTGAGAGAATCTGACCGAACATAAACTTCCCTGCCCACTCCTTCATCCGTTCAACATACTCATCAAGACGTTCGACTGCTCTTTCAACCGGTTCGATGTATGAATCATCAACACCACTGTTGTATGCTTCATCAATTGCTTTTTGTATACGCTTTTTAAATACATTATAATTCAGCTGATCTTTATTCATAATGAGTTTTCTCATTACAAGATCCATACCTTGAATTCCATTAGCTCCCTCAAAGATACAGAGAATCTTGGAATTTCTCATCATCTGTTCGATTGGATAATCGCTGCAGAAACCGTAACCTCCGAAGATCTGCATCGCCTCGGATGTAATAAGAACATTCCTGTCGCTGCATCCCGCTTTGCATATAGGAACAAGAAAATCTACCAGACCCGCCGCCTCTTTCTGTTCATCACCGGTAAGAACTTCAGCTAAATCCATATTGTAATACATATTGTATATAAGCATTCTCTGAGCATCAACATATGACTTCATCCATAAAAGCATTCGTGAAACATCGGGATGCTCCACAATCGGAACCATCGATGCGGCAGGATTGGTCATATCCTTAAGTGCTGTCCCCTGAAGTCTCCCCTTTGCATAAGATGCTGCATGGAGATAAGCAGCAGATGAAACTCCCTGAGCCTGAGTAGCAGTACCCATGCGAAAATCATTCATCATCTGAAACATAATCTTCATACCTTCACGTTCTTTGCCGAGAAGATACCCCACACAGTTCCCGTCGTCACCAAAACTCATAGTGCAGGTGACACACCCTTTGATACCCATTTTGTGTTCAACACCGGTACATTTTAAATCATTTCTTTTACCGGGATTACCATTCTCATCAGATATATATTTTGGTACAATAAATATCGATATACCCTTTGTACCTTCAGGATCACCTTCGATTCTGGCCAATACGGGATGAACTATATTCGAATAGTAGTCGTTTTCACCGGCAGAGATAAATATTTTCTGACCGGTAATTTTATACGTTCCATCAGGTTGTTTCACTGCTTTAGCTGTCAGACGACCCACGTCAGAACCTGCCTGAGGTTCGGTAAGATTCATAGTGCCGCCCCACTCACCTGACATCATTTTAGGAACATAGATTTTCTTCAGTTCTTCAGTTCCGAAATTCGAGATAAGCATCATGGAACCATGGGCAAGTGCCGGATACATAAGCAGAGGCTGATGAGCCGCACTTAAAAACTCTCCATGAACCGCGCCAATAGCTTTCGGAAGTCCCATACCTCCGATCTCTGGGGATTCAACCATTCCGATAAATCCCGCGTCGTGATATGCCTGAAGCGGCTTCTTAATCGAATCAGGGAGCTTTACAGAACTTTCAGCACCATTAAAAGAACATCCGGTTTTATCGGCGTCCATAAAGTGCGGGAAACATTGGTTAATGGCAATGCTCTCGATCAGATCAACAGTAGCATCAAATGTATCGCGATCAAATGCTGAAAACTTTTCGAAAGAAGTAAGTGAATCGACGTTGAGTATTTCATAAAGTACAAATTTTATATCTCTTGTATCTACTAGTGGATTATTCATAGCTGACTCCTCCCCATCCGCCCTTTGGGCGCCTTCCCCATGGTGAGACGGGGAAGGCATTATATTTTAAATTTTTACAATATATCCCGACATTGTTCTCCTCCCATTCATGGGGGAGATGGCCAGCGGCCAGTGGGGGCGGAAGTTATAAAACCATTTTATGTAATTAAATACAAAATGTACAACTTATACACCCCGCCCCTATCCGCCCGTCGGGCACCTTTCCCCATGAATGGGAGAAAGGATTATTTGAAAACATTTCTGTTACAATTTAACTTAAAACTGTCCGCTCACTCTTGCGATCTGAGCTTTCGCCTGGTTTACCATATCTTCAATTACTGCTTTACATGATTTGATATCGTGAATCCGTCCCATGGACTGCCCCATCATCATGGGAGCGATATCAACATCCCCTGTATCCCATGCTTCCTGGCATCTGTTCCCGGTGATGAGCGGAGCAAGTTCTGCAAGTCCCGCACCATTAGCTTCTGCAGCAAGAATCTCAGTGACGATTTTATTTTTAATTGCTCTTCCCTGAAGATTTATAGACTTGCAGATAAGAGTTGTGTCATTCTCCTGTCTCTTTAGTATTTCCTGTTTGATATTGTCATGAACTTGGCACTCATGTGTTGCCATGAAACGGGTCGCCATCATAACACCTTCAGCTCCAAGAGCGAGTGCCGCTGCGAGAGATTTACCGTCAGCGATACCTCCCACTGCAACTACGGGGATTTTTACTGTTTCAGCAATCTTCGGAGTTAGAACCATTGTTGTTACATCATCATTAAGAGGATGTCCACCCTCTTCTATTCCAGCTGCATATATTCCGTCGTATCCTGCCTGCTCGGCATGTATCGCATGTTTAACTGAACCGACTTTATGAAACATTTTTACTCCTGCAGAGCGGAGCATATCCATATACTTGTCCCCTACTTTACTTAGCGGTGTACCGGAAACTTCTATACCTGCAACTTTTTCTTCTGCACATACTTCAAGATTTCTTCTATGATCATCCATTGTAATATGGAATGATGGAAGAATTGTAATCCCCACCATAAACGGTTTGTCTGTAAGCTTCTTCGTTTCGCGGATAGCGTTTCTAAGTTCATCAGTAGTTTTGTAATTACCCGCAGTCAGGTTACCCATTCCGCCTGCATTTGAAATTGCCGCTGTGAGTTTAGGTTCTCCAACCAGATACATCGCTCCACATATAACAGGGTACTCGATTCCAAATAAATCTGTAATTCTTGTTTTCATCATCTTCCTCTCTTTATTTTAATACAGTACATTTTTTTGTACAATTTTTCAAATCTAAATTTTGAGTCTATTACACCCGACCTACACTCCCATACTAACCCAGCAGCCCCCGCACCCCCTGAGGGGGCAAGGATCCAGGCTTTGCCCCCTCAGGGGGTGCGGGGGCTTATTCTGTCACACGGTATACCTTTCGTTAATTCCTGCTTTTTTAAGAGCAGCATTAATTACATCACGCCCCATATTAAGCATTGTTTTAATTGCTGTTTTTTTGCTCACTTCATCAATCAGACCTACACACAAAAGAGATGCGTAGCCGTGTGTAAAGATTGCCATCCTGTTCATAACTTCGCTTCTTTCTTTATTAGGAAGAAGAGATATAAGCTCATCTTTGTGAAGTTCACTGGTTAATGCCTTTATAAAGCCTTCGAGAAAAGATCTTGTCTCACCGCTCTCAAGGAGAAGCGCCCGGAAAAGCTCACGGTTCTCCTGTGCAAAAAGAACAAGACCCGTTCCCATATTAAGAAATACGCTTTTTGTGTAAGTCCGCAGTGTATATTCAAGCATAAGTTTTTCGGCTCTTTCGAGCACTTCTGTTTTAAGTTCCTCCATAGATACAAAATAGGAGTAGACCGGAGCAGTGGATGAACCGAGTTCTTCAGCTATTTTTCTTGTACTGAAGTCTCTAAACCCGCTTTTTTTTACAATTTCAAAAGCAGTAGAGATTATATCCTCTCTGTTAAAAACAGCTTTAGGCGGCATCGCATCCCCGTAATTATATTATATATATCTCACCTGCGGGCTGTTATAAAAGCCAACAGACTTAATCTCACCTGTTATGTAACAGGTGTTATATTATGTCAAGCGGTTTATAAAAAAACAAACTTCCCGAGGATCATGAATTATCTCAATCAGAATCAAATCATATAAATCTCAAAACTTCTTTTGACTTCATCCCTGTAATGGTTAAGACTCCCGGTTTTTCTAATTCTCTTCTCTAACTTTCTGCCGTCATTAAAATACTGTGAAAGATAAGACCATACACCTTTCATTTTATCAAGCACATGCGATGATGACTGAAGATCATTTACATATGCTTCGCAGAGATAATCGACAAACTGTTTCAATCTTATTATTTTTCCGGCTTCATCTTCTGATTTTAAATTTTTAATCTCCATTGCAAGAAAAGGATTTACCAGAAGACCGCGCCCTATCATCCACCTCTTTACCTCGGGGAATGATTCGTAAAGGCTTGAAAAATCATCAGCAGTTTTTATATCTCCATTATAAACTACGGGATGAGAAGAGAGCTTAAGAGCGGCACTAAAGGCGTTGGGATAGATTTCGCCATCGTACATCTGCTCGCCAGTCCGCGGATGAATAATAATTTCTTTTACCGGGAATTTATTTATTACAGGTATGAGTTTTAGAATTTCATCGGGTGAATGCATTCCTACTCTCATCTTTATTGAGAGCTCGATTGAAATTGCCGGGGATACCTTCTCAAGAAATGACTCGATCATTTCGGGATACTGAAGCATGGCCGCACCCTCTCCTCTTTTTACAACCATTGCAAATGGGCATCCTAGATTCCAGTTAACTTCATCACAGCCATAACTCTGCAGTTTTGCAGCAAGAGCGATAAACTCATCCGGCGATTTTGTCAGTATTTGCGGGACAGTCCGTAAACCCGGATTCATCTCCGGGGAGAGAGATTTAAACTTACTTTCGCTGTCGGACTTTATAAGAAAAGGTGCGAGAGCTGAATCAAGCCCGCCGAAATGGCGCACAAAAGCGCTGCGAAATGTCCGGTCAGTTATACCTTTTATCGGGGCAAGCTGTATTATAGTTTTCATTGTATTTTCCTTCAACATATAAAATTATTCTTTTCTTTTAACAGCACTACAGAAGTATATCATTATCTTAAAAATTGTTTTCGTGAATGCGTATGCGTTGCATACGCTGAAGTGAGGGATTACGGGGGCAGCGCCCCCGTAATCCCTCACTTCAGGCACAGCGCGAAGCGCTGTGCCTGCAAAATAATTACACCTAACTAAAGGCAGATTAAATATGAAACTTATCAAGAAATTAAAGCATACAACTGAAAAAAATAGAATAATTACCGATCTGGATATCCTTATTTACTCAGATAAAATTATATGGTATATGGTTGAAACAATAAAATCAAATGATGAAGAATTCACAGAGGATCAGCCTCTTGATGATTACATAAAAAACGGACCCCCTGAATTTGTAGAAAATCTCCCGGATGACCTGATCAAAGAGATTGATCAGATAATAAAGTAAAAAGCAGAACAATGAGTAAATCTGAAAAAAGAGAGCATCCACCAGTTAAAACCGGGCTCCACCATAGGAATCCTCATAAATTCCGGTATGATTTTCATAAACTGATACAGTGCTGCAGTGAACTGACTCAATACGTTTCTATAAATCAATATGGCGATGAATCTATAGATTTTTCAGATCCTGATGCAGTAAAAACATTGAACAGATCACTGCTGATTCATTTCTACGGAATTTCATATTGGGATATTCCAGATAATTATCTCTGCCCGCCGATACCGGGAAGAGCTGATTACATTCATTATATAGCGGATCTTTTAAGTTCATGCAACAGCAATGTTATTCCCCGCGGTAAATCCATTTCAATTCTCGATATTGGTGTCGGTGCAAATTGCGTTTATCCCATTATCGGAAATCATGAATACGGCTGGCATTTTACAGGTTCCGATATAGATCCGGTATCTCTTGACTCGGCTCAAAAAATTATAAATTCAAACAAGAATCTTACGGATGTTACTGACTTAAGATTGCAGAAGTTGAAAAGCTCTATCTTCATCGGAGTAATAAAACCGGATGATTTTTTTGACGCTACCATATGCAATCCCCCGTTTCACTCTTCACCGGAAGAAGCTGCAGAGGGGACTCTTCGCAAACTTAATAATCTCAACTCAAAAAATATAACAGAACCTATACTGAATTTCGGAGGACAGAATAATGAACTATGGACTCCCGGGGGAGAAGAATCTTTTATACGCAGAATGATTGAAGAGAGTTCTGAGTTTTCCGGAAACTGTTTATGGTTCACAACTCTCGTCTCAAAGAAGACTACACTGCCGGGAGTTTACAAAGCGCTGAAACATGTTAAAGCTTCGGAAGTTAGAACTATTCCCATGGCGCAGGGACAGAAGATCAGCCGGATTGTCACATGGAGTTTTATGGATACCGATCAGCAGAGAGATTGGCGCGGGTGCTAAGACCAGGTGAGTTTTAATTAAAACCCTTGGAACTCACCCCCGGCTACTGCCGCGCCCCTCTCTTTGATGAAAAATAGAGGGGCTTCGTAAAAAGAAGT
>JBBRFT010000022.1:0-25610 GCA_038241375.1 Spirochaetota bacterium | reverse complement strand
TTTCAAGAGAAATTAAAGATAAAAAAGAAATTGCACAGGTTGCATCAATCTCTGCTAATAATGATATGGAAATCGGAAATCTGATTGCAGATGCAATGGATAAAGTCGGTAAAGATGGAGTTATAACAGTTGAAGAGGCTAAGTCAATAGAAACAACTCTTGAAGTTGTAGAAGGAATGCAGTTTGATAGAGGTTATATCTCTCCTTATATGGCAACAAATCCTGAAACAATGCAGGCAGTTCTTGAAAACGCTCTTATTCTTATACACGACAAGAAAATATCAACAATGAAAGATCTTCTACCGGTACTTGAGAAAGTTGCTCAGGCAGGAAGACCGCTTCTTATTATTTCTGAAGAAGTAGAAGGGGAAGCTCTTGCTACTATTGTTGTTAATACTCTCAGAAAGACAATTACTTGTGTAGCTGTTAAAGCTCCCGGTTTTGGTGATAGAAGAAAAGCCATGCTTGAAGATATTGCAGTACTTACAAAAGGTCAGGTTGTATCTGAAGACCTTGGAATGAAACTTGAAAACACAACACTTGAAATGCTTGGAACTGCAAAGAAAATTATAGTTGATAAAGAAAATACAACTATAATCGAGGGTGCAGGAGTTCAAAAAGAAGTTCAGTCAAGAATTATCCAGATTCAGAAACAGATTGAAGATTCAACTTCTGAGTATGATATTGAGAAACTCCAGGAAAGAAAAGCTAAACTTGCAGGTGGAGTTGCAGTAATCAATGTTGGTGCTGCTACTGAAGTTGAGTTGAAAGAGAAGAAAGCAAGAGTCGAAGACGCACTTTCTGCTACAAGATCTGCAGTTGAAGAAGGAATCGTTCCCGGGGGTGGATTAACACTTATCCACGCTCAGAAAGCGGTTAGAGAAACAGCAGCTAAACTTGTTGGTGACGAGAAAATTGGAGCAGAGATTATTGCAAAAGCAATCGAAACTCCGATGAGACAGATTGCTTCTAATGCGGGACTTGAAGGATCTGTTATAGTAGAAAAAGCAAAGGAAGAGAAACCAGGTATCGGTTTTAATGCTTATTCATTAACATGGGTAAACATGATTGATGCAGGTATTATTGACCCTGCTAAAGTAGTTCGTTCAGCTCTTCAGCATGCAGCTTCAGTTGCTGGTATGCTCTGTACTACAGAAGTACTGATATCTGATAAAGAAGAAGAAAAAGGCGGCGGAATGCCTGGTGGAATGGGCGGCATGGGTGGAATGGGCGGAATGTACTAAGATAAATCTTAGAAAACATTTCAATCTATATACAAAAAGAGAGGGTGACGCAAGTCATCCTCTCTTTTTTTGCTTTTTTTATTGAATGGACTTGTATATTTATTTTACAATAAGTGACTTTACTCCATCGTTCCAAAAATACGAATTATTTATTACTGAAAGTAGTTTTATATTTCTTATTGGCTGAATTTATATCTTCGAATTCATCAATAACATTTCTGCCTAAATAAAAATCGGATAAAATTGATGTTGAATAACCTGAAAACATTTTAAAATAAAAAGTATCATTAGTTATGACAGATAAAAATGAAGTGGATGAAACAGTTTTGAATTTATTATCCTGCAGAATATTTAATACTGTATCGGGCCCTCCGGAAAGAGGAGATTGTTCAAGGCGGAAAAGATGAGATATAATACTGTTTTTTTCATTATGCAGATTATAACTTGATTCATTAATCAGACCCCATTTCCAGCTTTCCATTAACGGACCTTCGATTCTGTTTAAAAAACGCATTGTACTTAAAAAAGCTGTGTCAAAAATTGTTTCTCTGGTTTCGATCGCAGGAGTCTCAGCTTTGTCGAAAAGAGTACTGGTTTTTTTCTGAAATTCTTTATAAAATTCAGGGTACAGAAGATGAGCGCTGTTTAAATTGTAATCGGAATCTTTTCCAAAATCGTCTTTATATGATTCACTGATATAAAAATGAAGTGTGGTATAAAAGATTGTAGGTGACTGAATTCCCGATTTTGTGGAATAATCCCAGTCGTTGAGGTATATTCTTGATAATTTTGAGGATGTTAGAGGATTATTACCCAGCATTTCGATGAAAAGAGGTGCAAATTTTGCTGCGGCGATCGATATATCGTCTGTTATTATATCTTTTATTTTTTCAAGGTCGTAATTCTTATTTTTATCAAGTATTGAATTGAAACGTTCTATTTTAAAGTCGTTAGAAATAATGTTTTTTCCAAAACCGGGAATGTCTTTAGCCGTTGTCAGATCGCTTCCTGTATAATCTATCCCGGAAATCTGTCTGGCGATTGCCAGTTTTGAAAATGGAGGTTTTAAATTTCTGCTTCCATTTATAAATATCAGGTTACTGTTTTCGGACTGGTTTAAAAGACCGGAATACACTTTATAGGCTTTTTTGTTATTTGAAATATTGAAGCACTTCAGCGATGAATCATTTAAAAGTGTTTGCTGTTTAATCTTTTCGATATCTGTTTCAAATGGAATTTTAAGCATTAAATTTACATACTCTGCACCTGGAAGAATTGAATCAATTACCATTATCCGTGAGTCTTTTTTTGTAGAGTTTATAAGTTCGCTGATAATAGGTCCTTTATCGGTAATCCATTTTATTTCAGAAGTTACGTCGTTTCTGGTAAAATCAGGTATCCGTACTGACTTGTATTCTTTCCATACTCCAGCTGATTTATAGTGTATAATACTATCTCTGTAATCGGTATCGAATAAGTAGAAGTTCTGGGAATCGGCATTTATATTTATCTGAGTTAATGAGACGGAATCATTTTTAAAAGATAATATAAAAGGGAGACCGCTATATGTAACGGCATAGGTTTTTTTACCATTCAATTCGAGTTTAACCGGATACCATCCAGAATAAATATTGAAATAGTCTTCATAATTGAGTGTAGTGAAAGAATCATTTCCTGAGGATGAATATTCCGGGGAAATATAGATTGAATTTCCTCTTGCAAATGTGCAGATATACTTTTCTATTATCTCTTTTATCCGTCTTAGGGTGTAGAGATTCTGTAAATCATCATCATTATAAAAATATAAAAAACGGTTGTCATTGAAAAGGTTTTTTGAAGATATTATTTTTGTATCGGGGAGATTAAATATTAATTCTTTATTATTGAGGTATGCATTCGCCCATTCTTTCATCGAAAGTATTGCAAGTACATCTTCAATCTTCCATTCCCGGACTACGAGATTTCGTACATGGTTTTTTTCACGTAAATGATTTATTCCGCGGATATAATTTGTGAGTGCACTGATCTCTTCTTCTTTAAGTTTGAGTGCTATATCCTCGGCGTTTTTAGTAAATCCTATGGTCATGCTTAGATTGTTAAGCAGTGCGCTGTCTTCACCTGCGAATTTGTCCGAGTTGCCGACTGCAATAGAACGCAGGTATTCGATTACATCAAGTCTGTCCTGTGCATGAATATATCCCAGTGCAAAGTAGAAATCATTTGCAGTTTCTGCAGTGATTGAAGGAATCCCTTTACTGTCCCGCGTTATGGTTAATAATGAATTAACATCACTTTTTTCATTACTGTCATATGATATCTGGAAAAAATTATAAGCCGTTAGAGCTAAGATTAATAATATAATTATAATTGCTGATAATATTATTGATGTTATTTTTAATCTTTTTTTGATCGGCATAAATTAGTCTTTCACAATTGTAATAGTTGAATTTGTTATTTCAATTTTTGTGTAATAATCATCAAGCATAGAAAAATATCTCTTGAATTCCCCTTTTACGTTTATTTCAGATACCCCTTTTTTCAGCTGTGATATCCGCTTTATATTTTTTGTATATATATTGCATTCGATGAGACCCTTTTCAGACTGGAAATCCGCAAGAATACAAAAATCGTAATCTACATTAGTTGAAACAATTATATCTTTAACTGTAATATTATTTATAACGAGTATTTTTTCAGATAAATTATTTTTTAACAGCAGAGCTTCTGCGGGATTTGTTGATTTATCAATAGTATCTTTTGTTGCGAGAAGATCATTTACGGAAATCTGTTCTTTAAGTATTGAGAAACTGCTGCATGATACGACAGATAATAAAAGTATTATTGAAAAGAATTTTTTTAATTTCATTAATGTAAAGCTCCTGAAAGTTCAATTATTGTATTATTTAATTTATATTTTTATCCGCATTTTAATTCTCAGCTGAAATCTTAAAGTTAATATAGATTAAGTCATCGCATAGAAAACTTAATATTGTTTATTGCTGTATAATTAAAATGAGCGGATATCTATCTAGAAGGTAATTTATAAATAAATTCTGTCAACTTATTATAATAAGAGTATAATATATCTTTTTAAAAAGTTCCGATATTTTTTTATCTGCTGAAATTATGGGTAGTCTCAATAACTTAATCTTGACAGAGTCTAAGTGGCGGCAGCCCCGCAGGGTTCTCTCCGGTTCCGGAAACGGAGTTTTGGGGACTGGACATATGTTGTTATATTGGCAGTTTTATACTCTATTATATAAATTCACGAAAAATATGCTTGAAATCAATCTAATCATGTGAATTATGTCGGATATACAATTAAACGAGAAATGGAAATGGCAAAATTAAACAGGTTAGATGAAGATAATATCATTAACAGTATCATTGGAGCTGGTTCTGAATTCAAGGGTGAATTTAAAATTAATGGTCTTTTGAGAATAGATGGTAAGTTTCAGGGAACAATTGACACTCATGGCAAAGTTCTTATAGGGCAGAGTGGAGATGCAATTACAGACATCAAGGCTAAACTTGTTGTCGTCGGCGGAAAGGTCTCGGGGAATATTTATGCCACTGAGAGAGTAATTCTTCTTTCTACGGGGGATGTGAAAGGCAACATCATCACTCCAAGTCTTGTTATGGAAGAGGGTGTTAAATTTGACGGTAATTGTGTTATAAATAAGAGAGCAGAAGAGTAAAATGATAAATATTCCCAGAACAGATTCGAGACAGCAGCCGAAGTCGGGGATTAAGGCTAAAACCAGAGCTTCCTCCGGCGGATCCAAAATCTCCGGATTTACTACCGAGCTTGATAACAGAATTTCTATTGATTTTCAAGGTAGTATTGAAGAGCTTATGACCGATCTTCAGGATCAGGAGAAGAGATTTCTTGATTCGCAGTCACTTTATGAGCTTGAAAAGTATAAAGCTCTCATAAAAAAAATATTAAAAATGATACTTGAAAAAGGTTTTGAGTCCCGGACTCTTGATCTAACCAGCCGGGAAAAACGGATGGGAAAGGTTGAGAAGACTGTTATTGATAAAATTGATGAGAATCTTGTTAAACTTGCTCAGATGATAACACGTTCTAGTGACGCCTTTGATCTGCTTAAAACCATTGAAGAGATAAGGGGACTTATCTTTGATCTGGTTTATTGATGCCTCTTACTCTCTGAAATTATAAAGTAACCTGTATGAATTTAAACGGAATAATCGGACATGAACGGGAATTAAAATATCTCTCATCGTTGAAAAACGGCGAGGGTATTCCTCATTCAATTTTATTTACCGGTCAGAGAGGTATAGGTAAAAGACTTATTGCTGAAAGATTTTTAAGTTCATTTATATGCAGTGCTGTGAATTCCCCATGCGGTGAATGTAATCTTTGCAAACAGATTTCTGCAAAAACTTACCCGGATCTGATAATCCTTGATAGAGATGAGAAGGGGAAAATTCCTGTGGGTAATAAGGATAAGCTTATGCCCGGTTCTGTGAGGTGGCTTATAGACAGACTCTGCCGTGCATCTTCTACGGGGAATTATTCTGTAATTATTGATGGTGTGGATACTATTTCTGATGCAGGACAGAACGCACTGCTGAAGACGATTGAAGAACCATATTCCAGGTCGAAAATTTTTTTAATTGCTGAGAGCCGTACGGGAATACTGCCGACTATTATATCGAGATGTATTGAAATTCCTTTTCAGCCATTGAATGATGAAGATATACTTAGAATTATTAATTTACATGGTAAAAGAATTTCCCACAGTGAGTTTTTTACAGCTATTTCGGGCGGTTCTGCAGAGATTGCTCTGAAGCTTCATGAAGAATCCCTTTTTAGTGAAATAAAAAATATCTGCAGTACTATCTCCGGTTTTGTCACTAGCGGTAACAATGAGATGTTTAAGTTTACAGATATTAAGGTTGTACCGGATAATGAATTTTTATTGACTGTACTGATAAATATTTACAGCTTTATTGTAAGACACGGTTTTGAAAGCAGATTAGAGTTTATACCGGATGAAATTGCAGTTTCTCAAGATGATGCTGTTAAAATTGTAAGAATACTGCTTGCTTTAAAGAAGGGGCTTGGTAATAATTTGAATGTGAAGAATATATTGAAGGGATTTATGTACTCTTTCAGTGATATTGACTCATCGGGGTTTCCGGAAGCTGATTTTTCATGGTTAACATAGAATAGTATAGACTGCAGGCTGGAATCTGTCCGGAATGGCCCCCAAACCCCCCGGAGGTGGGCTTAAAGACAATTCTGTTGAAGCAGTGGATTCTAATTTATAAAAGATTTAAAAGTCCCCCTCCGGGGGGTTTGGGGGGCGGATGGTTGATGTCCGGCTCCTGTGATTACAATACGTTGCTTTGTAATCAGATATAAAATAGTTGAGGATTATATGGAAGTTTCAGCAGTAAAACTGAGGAATAGCTATCAGATATATTTTGTAGATACAAATGATTTTTTTCTAAGACAGAATTCCCAATGTGTAGTAGAGATTGAGCATGGGATAGATGTTGGTCGCGTAGTAAGAATACGCGGTTATCAGAATAATCCATCTCTTCCTGTGACAGGGAAGATTATGCGCAAAGCCACTCCCGAGGATCTGAGCAAAATTCCCGAGCTTGAATCGATTGAAGAGAAGGCTTTTACCGTTTGCCGTGAGAAATCAAAGGCAAAGAAACTTGATATGAAACTTGTTTCGGTGAAGTGTCTTTTTGATAAGACTAAAATTATTTTCTATTTTGTCGCAGAAAACAGAATTGATTTCAGGGAGCTTGTAAGAGAGCTTGCGGCGGTTTTTCGTACAAGAATAGAGATGAGGCAGATTGGTGTTAGAGATGAGGCGAGAATTGTCGGAGGCTACGGTCCATGCGGCAAACCCATGTGCTGTCTTTATCAGCGTGAGGAGTTTGAGCCTGTTTCAATAAAGATGGCGAAGGAGCAGAATCTTAATCTTAATTCAATGAAAATTTCAGGGATGTGCGGAAGGCTTCTCTGCTGTCTCGGCTTTGAGTATAATACATACAGAGAAATTAACGAAACTATGCCAGAGATTGATTCTATAATTACTGCCAAGGATAAAAATTTTAAAGTTGTATCTGTTAATACGCTTAAAGAGACCGTCATGATTAAGGAAGGGGATCGATTCCTTAATATCAAAACTAAAGATATGGAATTGAAAGACGGAAAACATAGAATTAAGGAAGAGCTCATCGAAGAGTTATTTCGTATTGATGAAGATCCCGATAAATAGATATTTTGAGGCAGGAAATGGAAAAAGTTTTTTATGTTACAACACCGATTTATTATGTTAACGCCGAGCCTCATATAGGGCACGCCTATACTACAATCCTTGCGGATTTTGTTCACAGACTTCATCTGACGCTTGGTTATGAGTCATATTTTCTAACAGGTACAGATGAGCATGGTGATAAAATAGCAACTGCAGCAGAAGCGGGAAAAATGACACCGCAGGACTATGCCGATAAAATAAGCGGTAAGTTTAAGTCCGCATGGGATGACATCAGTATTAATTATTCAGACTTTATCCGCACAACTGAACCGCGGCACAAGAAGGTTGTTCAGGATATTCTTCAGAAAGTTTATGATAAAGGTGATATATATTTTGGAAGTTATGGCGGTAATTACTGTGTGGGCTGTGAGAGATTTCTAACTGATAAAGAGATTATAGACGGTAAATGCCCTGAACATAACAAAGAGCCTCAGTTTATCGAAGAGAAAAACTACTTTTTCAAGATGAGCAAATACCAGGACTGGCTGCTTGATCATATAAATCAAAATCCTGATTTTATAAGACCTGAGCGTTACAAAAATGAAGTCCTTTCGATGCTGAAAGGGGATGCTCTTGAAGATCTTTGTATATCACGTCCGGTCTCAAGACTCACATGGGGTATTCCTCTTCCCTTTGATGAAAATTTTGTTACTTATGTATGGTTTGATGCTTTGATAAATTATGTCAGCGCTATGGGGTATCCCGATGACGCGAAATATAAGAAGTACTGGCCAGCTGTTCAGCATATAATTGCAAAAGATATTTTAAAACCTCATGGAATTTTCTGGCCTACAATGCTTAAGGCTGCAGATATTGACCCGTTTATGAATCTTAATGTTCATGGCTACTGGAATATGGACGAGGCAAAGATGTCGAAGAGTCTCGGGAATGTGGTTACTCCACACGAACTGGTTAGCAAATACGGCAATGATCAAATACGGTATTTTTTTCTGAAGGAGATGACCTTCGGTCTCGATGCGCGTTTTAATGAAGATCTGATTATTGACAGAATCAATTACGATCTTGCAAATGATCTCGGTAATCTCATTAACCGTACATTTAATATGGCTGGTAAATATTTCGAGGGTAAAATTCCGGAAGCTGGTGAAGATAAAGCGGGGAGAGATGAACTCCTGGCTGGATTTAAAAAAGCATCAGCCAGTTATGTTGAGTTCTGCTGTAAGTTTCAGACAAGTATAGGGCTTGAGAAACTATGGGAATTTATCCGTTCTCTCAATAAATATGTAGATGAAACAAAGCCGTGGCAGCTTGCGAAAGAGAATAATATGGATAAGCTCTCTTCTGTAATCCGCAATCTTCTTGAGTCGATTTATAGTGTTGCAGTTCTTCTTTCACCGGTACTTATTACCATTTCACCGGAAATTATTGAATCACTTAATGGCGGAAAAGCGGCAAAAGATTTAGATTCTCTGAATAATCTGAATAACCTTAAATCCGGTGAAATACTTAAAGAACTTGGCATACTATTCCCTAAACTTGAAAAAGTTAAGGCAGAAGTGAAGAGTGAACCGGTTAAAGAGAAGAAAACGGACACAGCCGGATTGATAGATATAAGCGATTTCGGGAAGGTTGATATTCGCGTGGCTCTTGTAGTGGAAGCGGAAAAAGTTGATGGTTCCGATAAACTTCTGTATCTTACTGTTGATTCAGGTTCAGATACAAGGCAGATTGTTGCGGGAATTGCACAGGCCTATGCACCTGAAGATATTAAAGGGAGGAAGATTCTCCTTGTTTCAAATTTAAAGCCGGCGGTGATTTTTGGTAAGGAATCACGGGGAATGCTTCTTGCAGCTAAAAAAAGCAGTAAGGATAAGCCTCAGGTGATTTTTGCCGATGAGAGTATCCCTGTAGGCGCAAGGCTCGGTTGACAGATTATGCTTATTGGTATTATGTCGGACTCACATAACGATATTGAGGCTACGAAAAGGGCTATTGCTATTTTTCAGAGCAGAGGGATTAAAATTTTGATCCATGCGGGTGACATTACATCTCCCAGAATGCTTCATTATCTGAAAGATTTTGAATGCTATATGGTTCTTGGAAATGGCGATCTGATTGACAGTGAAGAGATTGATGTGAAGGCCAATGAACTCGGTATGAAGTCTGTGAATCTGAAGCTTGAGTTTGATCTGTCAGGGAAAAAAATTATGGTATTCCATGGACACGATGTACCTATGTATCGTGATGCAGTAGCTTCCGGAAAGTATGACTATATAATAAAAGGGCATACGCATCATTTCGAAAATTATGTTTCAAACGAGTGCAGAATTATTAATCCCGGTGCAGTTTACGGTCACGATGAATCATCAATTGCAATTCTTGATATAGAAACAGGCAAGGTGGAGAAGATAGATCTGGAAGAGATTTAGCCCCTTAAATCCCCCGGAGGGGGACTTCAAAAGTTTGGGGCTTTGTATGTTGTTATTGAATTAATATTAATATGGTCGAGGCGCTGGAATTGTTTATTTTATCTTCTCCATAATTCTTTCGAAATCATCAAGTGAATAGTAGCTTATCTCAATTCTCCCTTTACTTCCCGAATGTCTTATCTCTACTTTTGTTCCGAGTTTTGTTATTAAATCCTCTTCCATCTTTTTTATCTGCGGACTTTTTTTATGTACCGCTTTCTGTTCGCCAATTTTGCCGCTGGTTCCGTTTTCGTTTTTTTCAGGTGAAATTATCTGCTCAAGTGATCTTACGGAGAGTCCTTTTTCGACTATATCATTGAATAGACGCAGCTGTTTTTCAGGATCTTCAAGGGAGAGCAGTACCTTCGCGTGACCGGCGCTGATTCGTTTGTCGATAATTCCTTCCTGCACCTCTTCAGGGAGGTTCAGCAGACGGAGAGTGTTTGTGACTGTTGTTCTGTCTTTTCCCACTCTTTTAGCCACATCCTGCTGTTTCATTTTGAATCTGTTTATCATCAGCTTGTAGGCTTTCGCCTCTTCTATCGCATTAAGATTTTCTCTCTGGATATTTTCTATCAGGGCCATTGAGAAGTTCTGCTCTTCGTCAGCTTCTATGATTATACCCTTGATTTTTTTCATTTCGTTGAGCTTGCATGCCCGGTATCGTCTTTCACCAGCTATTATTATGAAGAGTCCGTCTTTTTCTCTTACTATGATCGGCTGGATTATGCCTACGGCGTTTATCGATTCGGCAAGACCGGTTATTTCATTTTCATCAAAGTACGACCTGGGCTGATCGGGATTGGGAATAATTTTAGCCATATCCAGATCGCGGACTCTGTCTTTATTATTTACTACATTGTTTTCAATATCTTCTACTGACGCGGGGGACATGGAGATGATCGCGCCGAGTCCTTTCCCTAATGCTTTTTTAGTCATTGTTTATTACCTCTTCTGCGAGTTTTTCATAAGCTATGCTTCCGGGACAGGTCTTGTCATAGTGACCTATCGGTTTCCCGAAAGATGGAGCTTCGGATAGTTTTACGTTACGCGGTATTACTGTTTTAAAAACTTTCTCCTTGAAATACTCTCTTACATCATTAACAACCTGCTGGGCAAGATTTGTTCTTGGATCATACATCGTAAGTACAACACCTTCGATTCTAAGCGCTTTGTTAAGATTTTCTTGAACCATAACTATAATTCGGAGTAACTGACTTATACCTTCAAGAGCGTAATATTCACACTGAAGAGGAATTAAAACTGTATCGGCAGCTACGAGACTGTTAAGAGTCAGTACGCCCAGCGAAGGGGGGCAATCTATGAATATGTAGTCGTAGTGCTTTTTAATTGGAGCCAGTATTTTCTTGAGTATAAATTCCTTTTCTTCTGTATCAAGAAGGTCGACCTGGGCTCCTGAAAGATGTATATTTGCCGGGATGATTGAAAGTCCCTCTATGTCGGATTTGAAGATCGCTTCTTCAATCGGGATCTCCCCGATCATTACTTCATATATAGTTGTCTGCATCTCCTCGGCATTAACACCGATTCCGTATCCGGCATTTCCCTGAGGATCTATATCTATAATAAGAACTTTTTTCCCCTTATCTGCAAGAAAAGCAGCTACATTTACTGTTGTTGTGGTTTTTGCTACACCACCTTTCTGATTGGAAACAGAAATTATTCTCCCCATCCGGAATACTCCTTTTTATAATGCAGGATTTATGTACGTATTCATAAACTTGTGTTGAAACTGTTATACACCGCGCTAAAGGGGGGGAAACCCCTTACAAAGCCCCCAGCAGGGGCTAAAGCGATGATAAAAACGGAGTTTTTATCATTTAAAACATTATCTATTAGATGAAAACTCTTGTCTATTATGTAAATAAAAAAATAAGGATTATTTTTTATTTTAATCTGGAAATTGTTACTTTCAGGAACGCAGCAAGGAGAACAGAGCCTAAAATTACCAGTATAATTTTGACTGCATAAGTTACCCCGGGAGGAATTACGGCTCCGAAGGCCGAGACGACTGAATGCATTATAAACCTGTCTCTCCCTGAAGGATAAACTTTTACAAAACAGAAATCTTCTTTAAGGGAAATTATATTATAGCTTTGTTCTGTTTCCTGGAAATCTCTTGATACTATCAAAGACATATTTTTGTCATAAATTTCAAACATATATCTTGCGTTGTCTGAAAGAAAATGGATCGTATTATTTCCCTCTTTGAGGTTGAAGTAATATGTTCTGTGCGACTCTCCTCCCAAAAAAGAATCGATAATAATACCTGTAGGTTCCTGCGAACGGGCTTTGACCCGGCTTATCGCTTTATCACGTAAATGGCTCCCTGCTATACGATAAATATTAAAACGTTTGAATTCACTGTAAACGGTACTGTAATAACTTGTGTAAAGTATTTCTCCGCCATCGTGAATAATTACGCTTATCGGACCTGATTTATCTCCCCTTGGTGTTGAAAATTCCGCCTCGGCAAGAATTTCAGCGCCACTGACGCTTTTTAAAGCTATCCAGCCGGTGTATTCCATGTAAAGCGCGGTTTTTCTTTTAAGACTGAATCTGGCAAGGTCACCCAGGATATCCGCTTCAACCCGACCCGGGACCCCCATGTATGGGAAATTATCAAAAAATTTGAAATCGTCATAGGCAAGCGCGAGCTGTTTGTAAGCATAACCTGAAAAGTATGATGAGCCGCCATTTTTTGTAAAATTTCTGAAATTGTTTTTAAAAGCCTTTTCATCGAGTTCAAAAAAATTTTTTGAAAGTTTAACTGATGTAAAATCTTTTCCCTGCCAGTTGATGTCAAGATTGTCTTCATATTCCGATAAAATTCCTGACGGAAAGAATATTGAATCATATCTGCTTAATACCTCACTGCTGCCGAGTTCCTTAAACTCAAGAAGATCATATTTAATGTGATAAGTATCAAGCACCAGTTCAATATTATCAAAGCGGCTTTTAATAACGGCAATTCTGTTTTCGGCAGAAAGATCTGAATTAATTTTCAGAAGAATAATCAATCCCGCTGCAGTTATTGATATTATCTTTTTTAATTTGTCAAAGGTCATTTATAACTCCGAGTGAACAATTTCATTTTTATCTTCTGAGTCAATAAAAAAAAGTTGATTAATTCATGAACATTTGATTAATGGCTCATATGTTCATGTGAGCAAGGGATGTGATATGAAAATAAATGAGCCGATACTTGAAGAATCGAGATTTACCGATCTTGCTGAATTTTATAAAATTTTCGGGGATCCTACCAGGCTGAAAATTCTTTTATCTTTGCATGAGGGCGAGACCAGTGTAACTGAGCTTTCAAGAAAAGTGAAGATGAATCAGTCTGCAGTATCGCATCAGCTCCGGACTTTGAAGCAGGCAAGGCTTGTGAAAGTCAGGAGAGATGGGAAAAATTCGTATTACTCTTTTGATGATGAACATATTCATTTAATTTTAAAGCTCGGTATTGAGCATATACTTGAAGTTTGACAGGAGAATAATCATGCACAGTCATGAATCCGTGAGCCGCAGTCACGATAATCATTCACATCATGCACACAGTGGCGGTGATGGTTTTAAATTTGCAGTTGTTATTGCGCTGAATATTGTTATAACCGTTGCGGAGTATATTGGAGGGGTAATATCGGGAAGTCTTGCTCTTATTTCAGATGCAGGACATAACCTGTCGGATGTGCTTTCTCTTATACTTGGATATACAGGGGAGAAAGTTTCTCGGAAAAAACGAACAGATTCGTACACTTTCGGACTGAAGAGATTTGAGGTTCTTATAGCATTTATTAACGCCGTTACTCTGGTGTTGATAGGTTTGTATATTTTTTACGAGGCTATCGAACGGTTTAAGAATCCTGTCCAGGTGGATTTTTCTATAATGCTTCCTGTTGCCTGTGTGGGGCTGGCCGGTAATTTGATATCAATGTTTTTTTTAGGGCACGGCGGGGGAGATAAGAGCCTTAATGTCAGAGCGGCCTTCCTTCATCTGTTTTTTGATGCTCTTTCATCTGTTGCTGTTATTGCTGCTGCAGTAGTAATCTATTTTACGTCAAATTTCTGGGTTGATATTGTTATCAGTTTTTTTATAGCAGTTATGATTATCTGGAGTTCCTTTGGTATTCTGCGCGAGTCTTTAAGAATTTTTCTTCAGGGTGTTCCGGTTAATATCGATTCCGCAGAGGTTTATAATTATATACTGGGGATTGAAGGTGTAGATAGTCTTCATGGACTTCATATCTGGTCAATAAATTCAAAAGAGGTTTTTCTTTCATGTCATATATGTCTCTCCTCCGGTTCAGTTGGATTATCCGATGAGATTATTATGAAAATAAATTTAATGCTTAATGAGAAGTTCAGCATTGAGCATACTGCGATTCAGGCAGAACTTAATAATTTTTGCGAAACTCATAGCGGGAATTGCTGCAGTCATTAGATTTTGTAAGGTTCAGAGCCGGATAGATTTATTTCAGCTCTGAACCGGCAAAAGTTTATGCGCTTTTTTCTTTTTGTGTACAGCACTTATCATCGCATGTGCAGATGCCAAAAGGTTTGTACGCAGGGCAGAAACCTATCCATGCTGTTCCAAGATTTAGAGCACCGAGAACGAGCAGTATAATTGTCCCGACTATACCCGGCTCAAGGATTATGATGTTTACTAAAAATGATATACCGAGCATTGTTCTTATAAAACTGTCGGCGCTTCCCATATTCTTCTGCATTGAATTCCTCCGGAATTTTTAAATCATTAACGATAATTGTTGAATTATGCAGAGTGAGAATGAATAGTAAAGAAGAATTTTATTATTGACACCAAAAATTACTCCTATTTTTTATAAATAATTGACCTGGCGATTTATTTTAAGGTGTGCTTATGCTTCGCGCTGTGCCGCCAAATAAATTGCTATCATTAATTGAGTAGAAAAAGTAATATTCATTAAACCGGCTCAATTGATCTCTGCCGGTTTATGAGTAGATACATAAAAGAGAGGATTTTATGGCGAGAGTTTTATCAGGTATACAGCCTTCCGGTTCACTTCATATCGGGAATTATTTTGCGATGATGAAGCCGATGATTGAGCTTCAGAACAGCAGCGAACTGTTCTGTTTTATAGTAAATTATCACGCGATGACCTCTCTTCATGACGGGGCTGAACTTAAAAAAAATACGATAGAAGCGGCTATAGATTTTCTTGCGCTTGGCCTTGATCCGGAGAAATGCTGTTTCTGGGTGCAGTCAGATGTTCCCGAGGTGATGGAGCTATCATGGATTCTTTCGTGTCATACATCTATGGGGCTTCTTGAGAGGAGCCATAGTTTTAAAGACAAGGTCGCGCGCGGTCTTGTACCGAATGTGGGATTGTACACTTACCCGATACTGATGGCTGCGGATATACTTCTTTATGATGCGAATATTGTTCCTGTGGGGAAAGATCAGAAGCAGCATATTGAGATTACACGGGATATCGCCGGGAGTTTTAATAACACTTTTGGGGACATATTTGTAATTCCTGAAGGTAAGATCGAGGATGATGTTGCAACTATTCCCGGGATTGATGGTCAGAAGATGTCGAAGAGTTATGGTAATACTCTGGATATTTTTGAGGACGAGAAGTCGTTGAAGAAAAAAGTTATGAAAATTGTAACTGATTCTGCAGCGGTAGAAGATCCTAAAGATCCAGATGCATGTAATGTTTTAGCTTTATATAAACTTTTTGCTTCGGAGAGTCAGCTGAACGATATGAGGGAGATATATCTGAAAGGTGGTACAGGGTATGGTCAGGTCAAGAAGGATCTGCTGGAGATAATGATTGAATATTTTAAACCATATCGCGACAACAGAAAAAAATATGAAGATGATAGAGCAGAAGTTTATAATATAATGCGTAAGGGTGCTGACAAAACCAGAGAGGTTGCTTCAGTTACTCTAAAGAGAGTGAAAGACGCGGTAGGAATTAATTATTGATTTAAAGCAGAAAGGTTTTTTGACCAGATAATGCTTAATTCAATAATGACATATAAAGCCGTAAACTTTTAAAACTCACCCCCGATGCAACAGCCCCCCAAACCCCCCGGTGGGAGGCTTAAGGATTTTTAAAAACTATTTCATCAAGCGAAGACTTACATATTGAGAAATGCTAATCAGAATAAGTAATTTATCCTTTATCTTTGAAGCCCCCCTTCGGGGGGTTTGGGGGGCTGCACAAAAAGATTTGGGTACAAGTCAGTTTAACAAAAAAAGCATGGGGATTGAATTATTAAGCAGCGGATTCAGTTACTATTCGCGCTATTACTGATATTGCTCAAGCATTGTGTCAAGTTTTACAATATATTCGTTCATGTGTTCAGGAAGCTCCGCTGTAAATGATAACTCTTCCCCTGTAACGGGATGTTTGAATTTTAGAAAAGTTGACGCAAGAAGAAGGTATGGAACTTTGTATTTTGCCCATTTTTTTGAATATATCTGATCTCCTATTACGGGATTTCCGATAGATGAGAGGTGAACTCTGATCTGGTGAGTCCGTCCGGTATGGATTCTTATATCGAGCATTGTGAACGTACTTACCTGTGTATGCCATATACGTGAGATTGTATACTCTGTTATTGCTTCCCGTCCGTCGTCATCTATAGCCATTTTCTGCCGGTATTTTTTATGGCGCGCGATAGGTCTGTTTATGACAGCATGTTCCTTGACCGGCTTTCCGATTATTATTGCTGTATATCGTTTTTCAATTGTTCTGGCCTGAAACTGTTTTACCATCCCTTCATAAGCTTCGTCTGTTTTTGCGATTACCATTAAGCCCGATGTATCCCTGTCGAGTCTGTGGACAATTCCCGGCCTGTGGGGATCGCCCGCCGTTGAGAGTTTTTTGATGTGATACATAAGAGCGCTTACCAGTGTGCTTCTGTAGTTTCCCGGTCCCGGGTGTACGACAAGACCGGGCTGTTTGTTTATTACTGCAATATCATCGTCCTGATAGAGTATATTAAGGGGGATATTTTCCGCTACGGGCTCGACATATTCCTCTTCGGTTATTGTTATCTCTATCTCGTCGTCGGTTTTTGCTTTGTAATTTGGTCTTGTTGGTAATCCGTTTACGGTTATTTGTTCGTTCTTTATTAGTTTCTGTATCTGACTTCGTGTAAAATCCGCCTCAAGAGATGCAGGTATTACAAGATCGATTCTATCGAGATGAAATTCTTCAGGTACGGTTATTGTATATTTTTCTTCCAATTGGTTCCCCTTTATTTTAGTCATTTTATATAATATACATTTGTTGACAATAATTTTATTGTATCAAATAGTAAGATATTATAGCTTACCGTATGTGCTGGTCTTAAAACCTGTTTTTCTTAACAGGTTTCAATTAATAATTATATTGTATTTGGATTAACTTAATGCTGAAAAAAATCAATATCAAAGAAATTGTGAACTCTTTTGTCCCCTATCTTGCTACTTTCTATTATATAGAGATCATTTACCTCATGATTTTTATGAATTTTCTATATGGAAAAGTCTATGCTGTTGCTGCGGGTCTGTTTCTGACATTTTTCCTTACTTTTCATGTTTTCAGACTTTTTAATAAAAAAGATATAAACCGTAAAATTCAGTTATATTTTATGGATATTCATTTTGCATATTCGCTGGCATATTTTTTTAATAGAATGTTTTCAGGGAATGATTTTACTACGGTGGATACCGTAGTAACAGTTTTCAGGCTTATTACAGCTTTTATAGAGATTGCGGCCGTACTGATTCTTACTGATAGAATTATTAAGAATCAGTATAGCGATTAAGCTCTGATATTATCCGCAACCGCTCTGCCGAACTCCGATGATTTAAGAGATGTTATGCCCTCCATCTGACTTGAAAGATCTATGGTTACTTTCCCTTCAGAAATGGTTCTTTCGAATGCGTCTATAATAAGATCGGCCGCTTCATCCCATCCTATGTAGCGCAGCATCATTTCACCGGAAAGAATAAGTGAGCCGGGATTAGCTATATCCTCTCCTGCAATATCGGGAGCTGTTCCGTGAGTTGCTTCAAATATTGCGTGATTGTTTCCGATGTTCGCACCCGGCGCAATCCCAAGACCTCCGACAAGTGCTGCAAGGGCATCGGAGATATAGTCGCCGTTGAGATTCGGAGCTGCTATTACATCATAGTTCAGCGGTCTTATTATAATTTCCTGAAACAGTGCATCGGCGATACGGTCTTTTATTACCACTTTACCTTCAGGTTGTTTCCAGTTGTATTTCTCTTTAAGTTCTTTTTCTGTTATTGTATTATCGGGAAATTCATCCTTCGCCACTTCGTAACACCAGTCACGGAACGCGCCTTCTGTGAATTTCATAATGTTCCCTTTGTGCATTATTGTCACAGATTTTCTATTGTGATTGATGGCATAGCGGACTGCGTTTCTCATAAGATTTTTGGTGTGTCTGACGCTTATCGGTTTAATTCCAATACCTGAATCTGCAGCGATCGACTGACCCATCTCTCCATTAAGAAAAGCGAGAACTTTATCAGCTTCGGCACTTCCTGCTCTCCACTCGATGCCGGAGTAGAGGTCCTCCATGTTTTCACGGAATATAACCATATCCACATGTTCGGGCCATTTTACGGGGCTGGGTACACCTTTGAAATAACGGACCGGTCTTATACATGAGTGGAGTTTAAATCTCTGCCTGAGCGCCACGTTGATGCTTCTCATTCCGCCGCCAACAGGTGTTGTAAGAGGACCTTTGATTGCTATTTTATATTTCTCTATCTGAGCAATCGATTCTTCAGGGAGCCATTCTCCCGTTGCCTTGTGAGCTTTTTCTCCCGCTAGAATCTCTTTCCAGATAATTTCTTTTTCACCGTTGTAGGCGACGAGAACGGCTTTATCCATGACCTCGCGCGCGCCTTTCCAGATATCGGGGCCAATCCCATCCCCTTCGATATAAAGAAGAACCGGTTTATCCGGAACAACCAGTATTCCATTGTCATATGTAATTGTGTTATCTTTCATTTGTATTTTTCTCCGGATATTATTATCAATTGCTGCTGAATTATATAAAAAATTAATTATTATCAGAAGATAAAAATGATACAATTTTGTCAAACCGGTATTTAGTTAAGTTTTGTGAAGATTATGTTAAATTGTCATGCGGAGGTATTCGTTTTCACATCCTCATCAACAGCCCCCCAAACCCCCCGGAGGTGAGCTTCAAAGATAAAAGATAAATAGTTCAATTATTTATTACTGATTACCAGTTTTAATATTTAAGCCGTCATTAGATGGAATAGTTTTAAAAAATTCTTAAGCCCACCTTCGGGGGGTTGGGGGGCTGTTGAGTTGTGGGTACAATTCCCTCCCAATCCGCCCGTTGGGCACCTTCCCCATGATGAGATGGTGAAGGGTAATTGTTTCAAATTTGGTTTTATGCTGTTGCTGTTGTTGACAGCTTTTCGTAGAGTTTTGTATCTATAAACAGGTCTACCAGGTCGGCATCGAGTTTGTTGTTATCCGCTTCCTCTTTCAGGATTTTAATTACTTTATCGATGGGAACCGATTTTTTATATGGTCTGTCCTGCGCGGTTAGTGCATCATAGATATCGGCTATTGCCATCATTCTTGATTGGAGCGATACCGACTCTTTCCCTTTCAACCCATCGGGGTAACCGGTGCCGTCGAGTTTTTCGTGGTGACGCATGGCTATTTCAGGTATACGTCTGTATTCAGGGGGCCATGGTATTTTACTTACGAACTTGTATGTTTCAATTACATGGCTTTCTATTTCGAGTCGTTCCTCATTGTTAAGACTCCCTCTTTTTATTCTAAGGTTTACTCTGTCATTGTCTGTAAGAATATTCACTTTGTGTCCGGTTATGTCGATACACTCGATGTTCTCTATTTCGTGCAGAATTTCTTCCAGTATCTGTTCGGGGTCTCGGTCTGTGACTGTCGGTTCATTTAAGTTTATCAGGTCTTCCTTGATCGTAATTATGCGGGTGAGTTTTGATGTTTTTTCAGATCTTGTACGGCTTAGTTCATCTTCATAGGGCTTGTTGAAGTTCATCCCTTCGTGGAGTATCTCCATCTCTTTAGCGAAGTATGCAAGCTCGAGATAGCGGTACAGGTAATCGAGACGAAGTTTCAGGTTTTCAAGATCTTTAGGGTAGAGCTTTTTCGCTTTTTTAAATATGTTCAGATCTATATATACTTTTCCAAAGTCGTGGAGTAGCGCAGCGAACTCCAGCTCTTTTATATCATTTTCGTTGAAAGTAAAGTCTTTAAGATAACCTGTGTGAACTTCATTCACGGCGGATGCCATCTCTTTGCATATTTGAGCTACTCTGAATGAATGACCCGATGTGGCAGGATCCCGCGATTCAATTGCAGTTACAGATGCCTTTACAAATTCTTCGAACTGTTTCTGTATCTGATTTATAAGTCTGTTGTTTTCGATGGAGATTGCCGCCTGTCCCGCGATAGCCTCGAGAAGACTGTTGTACCTTTCGTCAAATGTCACCACATATCTGTCGAAATCGGGAAGACTTTCCAGCGTTATTTCAAATGCTTCGTTTTCGTATTTTTTAATTCCGTTGTGTTTGTCCTCTTTGCTGTTAATCAGCTGTATTACTCCGATAATCTGGCCGAGGTGGTTTTTCATCGGAACAACAAGCATTGATCTGCTTATGTAGCTGTTCTGTCTGTCAAAAAAAGGATTAAAAGAATATGGAGCAAGCTCCTGAATTTTGTAGGCATCTGGAATATTCAGAACTTCACCGGTAACAGCAACATACCCGGAGATAGATTTTTTGTTCATATCCATTACGAATTCTTCGAGAGGTATCTCTCTGGAGAATGTGTGAGAGTATTTGAATCTGAGACGCTTATTTTCCTTTTCATCCTCTTCAACGAGGTAGATGCTCCCGGCATCGGCTCCGGTAATCTTTTTGCTGAGATACAGAATCAGCCGGAGGAGTTTTTCCATATCCTTTTCACCGGAGAGTGATTTTCCGATGTTTATCAGATCCTCCTGGTCTCTCTGGGCATCGATAAGTCTATTGAAGTACCAGTTTTTCTTCTGCTCATTCTGGAAATGTTTTTCGAGTATTGATAGAGATTTATTAATTACAAATTTCAGCTTCTTTTCAGTGGCAGTTTCGGGAAGATAATCACTTATATGGTATAAGCGATCGAGGTTCTGGTCATTAAGATCCTTTTCCGATCCGATAAGTAGCATCTGATAGAAAATTCTGGAATAATCGATTAAGTTTAGATGTTTATAGATACTTTTATATGTATGCTGGGGGATTATAAGAACTGTCAAAAGAATGCCGCTCTCGGATTCGAGCAGCATAGAGTCTATTGATTTTTCAATATCAGATGAGTAGAGTACAGAAAATTCTACGTCAGTGAGTGTTGTAATTTTTTCTCTGAGTTCTTCCGCAATTATTATATTTTTAATTACATTTTTGTTTTCGTGCTGCATAAATTTTTTGTCCATTTAGTGTATTATAATATTTATGATAAATTTTAATTGAATAATTGCAAGTATTTATTAAATGGAATGCATTTCATTTTGAAAACAGAAATCCCCCCGTTTCGCGCATTTTAAAAATAAAACCAATCGTACAATAAATAGTCGACCCCCCAAACCCCCGGAAGAGGGCTTAAAGATTATATTGCACCGAATTATAATTTACACCAAGAGTTTGAAGTCCCCCTCCGGGGGATTTAGGGGGCTACAGTGAAGATGTGGGTACAAGTCAGTTTAATAAAGGGGGTTGTGAAATAACTTTTTTCACGATACTGCTTTTTCCAGCGGATCAATGTTCTCTATCTCTTCGCCTTTCATCATAACGATATTCGATTCTCCCGGGGGAACCATGGGGTATACATTATACTCCTCTTGCACTGGGACATTTATAAGTACAGGGCCGGTTACCTTCATGCATTGTTCAATGGTCATTGAATTCGGAGCAGTTGAATCTATTCCAAAACCGGTAATGTTGAATGCTTTTGCAATCTCCGGGAAGTTTGGTGCAGTTACGAATGTGGTTGCTATATAGTTTTTATTGTAAAAGAGTTCCTGCTGCTGACGAACCAGTCCCAGTTGACCGTTATTAAGTAGTATTATTTTTACATTCAGTTTAAGGTCTGCCAGAGTTGCAAGTTCCTGTATATTCATAAGAATGGAGCCGTCTCCGCTGAAGCAGATTACCTGTTTTCCGGGGTTTGCTATTGCTGCTCCAATTGCCGCGGGGAGTCCGAATCCCATTGTCCCGAGTCCGCCTGAGGTCAGGAAATTCCTTCCTGTTTTAAATGGATAGTTTCTTGCTACCCACATCTGGTGCTGCCCTACATCGGTGGTGATGATTGCATCTTCATCTGCAGCAGCACTTACGGCTCTGATTACAGATTCCGGATGAGCTGATATGCTGTGATGTTTTTTATCGTAACGGGCGCGTTTTGCTTTACAGGTTTCAAGCCACTCTTCCCTTTTATTTTCCTCGATAAGAGGGATTAGATTTTCAAGGGCGTTCCTTGCATCCGAAGCGAGTGAAATAGTGGTCTTCTTTATTTTGTTGATTTCGGAGGGGTCGATATCTATATGAATGATGTCGGCTTTTACTCCGAAGTGCATGGCTGTTCCGGTTGTTCTGTCGTTAAAGCGGCTTCCGATGCAGATGATGAGATCGGCATTGTCGAAGATTATATTTGTGCTGTGATTGCCGTGCATCCCCACCATGCCGAGATAGAGTTTATTGTCACAGGAGAAAGATCCCAGACCCATAAGAGTTACAGCAACGGGTATTGAATTTTTTTCTGCCAGAGTTTTCAGCTCTTCAAACGCGGCCGATGCGATTATTCCGCCGCCGGCATATAGTACCGGGCGTTTGGCTGAATTTATTCTTTCTGCAATGGCTTTGCATATCTTTGCAGGAAGTTTAGATTGATTTGAATAGTTGCATATTTCAGCAGGTTCGGGAAGTTCCTTAATCTCTATTATACGGCTGAGTATATCTTTAGGAACGTCAACTACAACGGGTCCCGGTCGGCCACTCTGCGCGATACGGAATGCGTCGTTAATAATCATCGGAAGTTCTTCTGTAGTTTTTGCAAGGATTGAGTGTTTCGTTATGGAGAGTGTTAAGCCGTACATGTCTACCTCCTGAAACGCATCTGTCCCGATGAGTGAGAGGGGAACCTGGCATGTAATCGCAACCAGGGGAATTGAATCGAGTTTAGCATCGGCAATTGCCGTAATAAGGTTTGTCGCACCGGGACCTGATGTTGCAATACATACTGCCGCTTTTCCCGTTGAACGCGCCATCCCCTGTGCTATAAAGCCTGCGCCCTGTTCGTGCCGTGCCAGTACATGCGTTATGCTGCTTGAGAAGAGTGCGTTGTAAAGCGGAAGTGCCGCTCCTCCGGGGATTCCGGAAACAGTTTCAATACCATGTTTCTCCAGAGACTTGATGATTATTTCCGCGCCTGACATTTTCATAATGGGCTCCTTTAGTTTGAAATAAAAAAGCCCCCGCCGGTTTACACCGGCGGGGGCTTTTATTGTTTATTATATAATAACTTACCCTACGGTATAAACCGGTATGTGCATGAGCTGACCACCACGACCACGAGGTTGAGTATAAGAATATGTGTTGTGTTCAGCGCGGGGTTCATTTGTTATTAATTATTCCTTTTAATATTAATCAGAATGAACTTTTTGCCACGGAATATGTCAAGTTTTTTTGTGGAGTGTTTTTAAAAAATTTTCAAACTCACCCCCGGCTACAGACTTGTACAGGCAACTCACAAAGTAAACCAGTCGTACATCAAATCGTCGGCCCCCAAACCCCCCGGAAGGGGGCTTAAGTATTGCAAGTCAGTTCGGTGGGCTGTTAAGATATGACCTGTTTTCGTTCTGTAAACTCATTCCAATATTTTCTGAGTTAGCGAATTGTTTATTAAAAAAGTTCATCTGTTATATAACAATCTGACACTGTAATTTAAGTGTTGAATATAAGAATTAGAAGTTTATTAAGAGCTATTTTTTGTTAAAATAGGCATATGCCTAAAAAAAGCTTGTAATCGGATTTGGCTGCGGTATTAAAGAACAATTAAATTTACCGGTGAACAATCCATGAATAAAATTTTAAACATGCTGATGATTTTATCAGTTATTATGATATCTTTCACACTCAGCGCTGCTCCCATAAAAGAAATTATCCGTGAATCATCAAAGGGGGATATTCCGGCAATTGAAAAGCTTCTGTCAAATGGAGCAGATATCAATTCCCACGATGATAAGGGGATGACACCGCTGATGTATGCAGTGTTAAATAATAATCCTGCCCTTGTGGAATTTCTTCTTAAACGCGGTGCTGATATTAACAAAAAGGATAACCTTGGACTGACACCTCTGATGTACGCCTCGGATGATAATTTTATGAACATAATGGCAGTTCTAATTGCAAGTGGCGCCGACGTAAATGCAACTAATACGTACGGAATAACTGCGCTTATGTTTGCCGCAGAAAACGGTCATATTGGCGCAGTAAAGATTCTGCTCAAACATGGAGCAGATACAAAATTAAAAAATTACTCAGGTCTCAGTGCTGCAGATTACGCCCGGTCGAAATCCCACGATGAGTTATATGAAATATTGAAAAACTGAGTTTTTAAGAAAAACTCTCATTTTGTATATTACAAATTAATGCAGTATGGTGGAGTATTGCACAAATTTGTAATTTATAGTTCTGCTGCTAAATACATCGGGGTTTTGAAAATATACAAATCACGTTTAAATCTATTTGCAGCCCGCAGTGAAATGGGGAAGACAGAAATTTGCCGGTTTATTATCAATCTATACTTTTATTAGTCACTTTGTTCAAATCCCGGTTGACACAGATCAGTAAAATAAACGTTATAGTATGGTTTTTAAAGAAATAAATATATAACTTCTATATATAAATGAATATGTTGTACTTAAGAAAAAAAATATCGGGAGTAACTTAATGAGATTCAAAAATGTAAAACAAAACATCAGCACTCTGCTGATAACCGGAATAATGCTTTCACTTTTCTCATCGATCGGATGCGGCGGGGGAGGGGGAGCTGGTGGTGGAGATACTCCAATTAATTATATACCGGAAAATAAAACGAATTTGTATACCGGAGCTTCCGAAGAGGTCTTCAAGGTTGACACATCGGGTGATGTCGAAATGACATATACACTTAATCTTGGTAGTTTAACAAAAGAAGTCATTTTTATTTTTACGAATACAAGTCTTACATCAGATAAAGCGTCACCTCTTTTCATGAACATCGCTTCAAGTGAAGATAACAATTTTATTGTTGGTAGCCCGATGTTTTCAGAATCCAGTTCATCATTAATTCCAAGGCCGATCAATATGAAAGGCAAACCGGAGATCGCTGAATTTAATAGTAATCCATGGAAATATCTGGATATTGCTAAAACGACCGGGACAAAAACTTACTCTGTTAGTGAAGGAGTGAAAGGCCCTTTGAAATATACTGCTGGTACCAGTACAAATATATTTATGAATGGATCCACGTCTGATTCAATTCAAGCTACTTGTCGTT
>JBBRFT010000021.1:0-26678 GCA_038241375.1 Spirochaetota bacterium | reverse complement strand
ACCTGATTCATCATGTTCATCCCGATACGCACATCGTTTCTGTAATCTTCGGACGACACCCACATTCTGAGAATGTCCGCGCCGAACTGCTCGATGATTTTTTCCGGAGCTATTACATTACCTATAGATTTACTCATGGCTTTACCGTTTTCATCAAGGACAAATCCGTGAGTGAGAACTGTTTTAAACGGCGCGCGTCCGCGAAGTGCAAGTGCCGGCCAGAGAGATGACTGGAACCAGCCTCTATGCTGATCGCTCCCTTCGAGATACATATCCGCAGGCCAGCTCAGCTCTTTCCATTTAGGACTGTCGAGAACGGCAAAGTGTGAAACTCCTGAATCGAACCATACATCAAGGATGTCGTATTCTTTTATAAAATTTTCCGATCCGCATGAACACTTTGTCCCTGCCGGGATAAGTTTTTTCACGTCGTCGGAGTACCATGCATCTATTCCATCTTTAAGCGCGATATCGGCGAAAAATTGTACCGATTCAGCGGTCATGAGATTTTTATTGCACTCTCCGCATTTGAATGAGGGGATTGGAACTCCCCATGAACGCTGTCGTGAAAGGCACCAGTCCGGGCGTGTGTCAACCATTCCTCTGAATCTCGACTCGCCCCATGCAGGTACCCATTCTGTAGCATCAACCGCATCGGATCCTTTTTTTCTCATCCCGTCATGTTCCATGCTGAAGAACCACTGTTCTGTCGCTCTATAAATCAGAGGTTTTTTACATCTCCAGCAGTGCGGATAAGAGTGCTCAATCTTTGCTGTATAAATTAAAGCATTTTTACTCTCAAGAAGTTTAATGATTTCCGGGTCGGCCTTGAAAACATGGGTTCCTTTCATTTCCGGGAAGTCAGAGGTATATTTTCCGTAATCATCAACGGGGCAGTATACTTCAAGACCGTGGGCCAGTCCCACAATATAGTCATCATGTCCATGTCCGGGAGCTGTGTGTACAATTCCTGTTCCGGCTTCAAGTGTTACATGGCGTCCGAAAAGAACTTTTGATTCTCTCTCTATGAAGGGGTGGTGCACATGGAGTTCTGCTATATCTGCTGATGTTAAATCAATCGCCTCGGAATGTTTAAGACCTGTTGTTGTTTCGAATTGCTCAAGGAGACCCTTTGCAAGAATCAGATAGTCATCGTTAAATTTATATGAACAGTACTCAAATTCGGGGTGAAAGCTTACACCGAGATTCGCAGGGATTGTCCATGGAGTTGTTGTCCATATAACTACAAAAGTTTTATCTTTATCTCCGCCGAATTTTACAGAAGATGACTCAACGGGAAATTTTACATATATAGATGAAGATGTATGCATGTCGTACTCAACTTCAGCCTCGGCAAGCGCTGTTACACATGTGGGGCACCAGTAGATCGGTTTTTTATTTCTGCTGATGTATCCTTTTTTCAGGATCTCGCCGAATACTTCAACGATACGCGCTTCGTAATCGGGACTCATGGTTTTGTAAGGATGCTCATAGTCTCCGAAAACGCCGAGCCTTTTGAATTCTTCCATTTGGATTCCCACATATTTTTCTGCGGATTCCCGGCATTTATTTCTTATCTCAACCTTCGACATCTCCTTTGCCTTGTCTCCAAGCTCTTTGGTGACAAGGAGTTCTATTGGAAGACCGTGGCAGTCCCATCCCGGAACGTATGGAGATTTGAATCCCATCATTGTTTTATGTTTTACGATTATATCTTTCAGGATTTTATTCAGTGCATGCCCCACATGGAGGTGCCCGTTTGCATAAGGGGGGCCGTCATGAAGAATATATGTTTTTTCACCCTGGCGTGATTCTTGAATCTGCTCGTATATTTTTTCATCGTACCATTTTTTTACAATTGCCGGTTCTTTCTGAGGGAGGTTTGCCCTCATGGGGAAATCGGTTACCGGAAGGTTGACTGTTTTTGAATAATCCATTTGGTCCTCTTAATTCATGACATATTGTATTCTAAAGGGTTCGCAAAAACTTATGTTTTAGTAAACAGGTGCGCCCTTAATGGGCTTTTTAGCGGTTTAGGCCTCTGAAACCCTGATGAAATCAAATTAAAAGGTCTTTCTGAGAGTGCTATTTGTCAATATTTTTTTCAGAAGGGTGAATTTGCGCATCTACTCATAGACCAGTGGCATTTTATCCCCGCTGCGACTTCGGCGCGCGGAGAGCAATTTTACCACTGGTTTTTGAGCAGTCTCAAATTTGTATAATTATTAATCCGGATAAAAAATTTTCTTGCAAAATTAAACTAAGTATACTTGATTAGTCTATCGGGTATACTAAAATGAAATCAAAAAATAAAGCTATGGAAGAGCGTGTATTAAAAAGTGCTCAGAATTTTATCTCAAACTATGGGGTAAAGGGGTGGAGTATGGATGATCTCGCTTCAGCCGCGGGGATCACCAAGAGGACACTTTATAAAATAATCAGTTCAAAGGAACAGCTTGTGCGTGACATCGTTTTTCATGAAATGAAGGAAAATGCCGAGGCTTTTGTTCAGATACTTCAGACCGGACCTGATTTTAATGAGTACATCGATCTGGTAATATTCAGAATACCTGAACTGCTTAAGAACAGCTATATAAACAGATACAGGGATATCCTTCATGAGTATCCGGGTATTGAAGCAGAGATAGTAAGTGAAAATGAAAAAGTTAAAAATCATATGAAGGATTTTTTTCAGAGCGGTATCGAGAGAGGTTTTCTCCGGAAAGAGATTAATCCGGAACTGATCAATGACATGCTTGCGTCTATCATGATATTTTTTGTGAAGTACAGCGATTCGCAGGAAATGGCAACGGAAAAAATAAGAGATGCTCTGCGGTATATGCTTCATGGATGTATAAATCCTGAGGCTGATAAATTTTAATTAATGGAGTAAATATGTATAACCGACTGTTATCTATTCTTTCTATTCTGTATAAAAAACCGAAGTTAACGGCTCTGAGCGGTATTGTCATTACACTGCTGTTTTTAATCGCCATACCATATATAAAATTTGATAATGATATAAAAAATTTCCTTGCAGTTGATCATCCTCACCGTCTTGCACTTGATCATTATGACGGAGTGTTCGGCACGAGCCAGATGATATTTATCGGAGTCGAATCGAAGAATGCATATTCAAAAGAGACACTTGAATATATCAAGTGGATCAAGGGGATGGTGGAGAAACTGAACTGGAGTTTCCCTGCTGAAAATATCTCACGGGAACTCGGTCTTACAATTGACGAGTCGGTGAAATTGATTGAAATAGTCAACCAGAATGAGGTTCGCGGTAAGGATGAGCTTAAGGCCCTGCTAGAAAATCCTGATCGTCTTAACTCCGAAGCGTTTATTGAAATTGATATGGCCAAAAAGATATCATCTGCAGTTCTAAAAATTTCAGTAGGGCGGGTTCTTGAACTATATAAACTCCCGGTAAACGATATTAAATCAGTACTCAATATCGATTACGTTCGTGGAGAGGGGGATAAGTTTGTTGTCGATAAACTCATTGATCCGGATAAAATCGATGACAGCTCTGTCGCTTTAATGCGTGATAGGGCTAAGAGCTGGAATATATACGATAAGATTCTATTTTCTGAAGATGATACTCTTACTGTCATGTCTATTGAGATGAACTCTATCGATATAAATCTCCGTCAGAAATTTAATATTGAAATAGAGAAAAATATTAAAGATAATCCCCATAGCGGTCTTAATATTTATATAGCCGGCGAGCCTGTTGTTTCGGACAGGGTGAGCTCATCTACGCGGAGCGATCTTGGATGGCTCCTTCCATTTGTACTTATTGTTATGCTTCTTATTCTCACTGCTGTTTTCAGGCATTACGAGGGAGTATTGTTCCCCATGATGGGGATAATAATCTCAATCATATGGACAATCGGTACAATGGCTGTTTTAAATATCCCCATGAGCATGGTAAGTATAACTGTACCTACAGTGCTCGCCGCAGTGGCAAGCGCGTACGGAATTCACTTTATGACCCATTACTACATGAACTCTGAAGATTCAAAATATGAATCATCGATGGAGAGTATGAGGGTGAGCGGACTTGCTATAATTATGGCGGCACTGACCACTGTTGTGGGATTCGGATCTCTCGCCACATCGGATATGACTCATATTAAAAACTACGGTATTATAACAGCAATCGGTGTATTCTATTCGCTGATAATTTCTATTGTTTTCATTCCTGTTTTTCTTATGCTCAGGAAGAGTCCCAAACCGCATTTGAAGTTTGTTGATAAGGAACATGATTCATCAGATTTCAGTTCCAGTTTTCTTAAACTGATCCGAAGATATACGGGAAATCATCCCGGTGCTGTACTGGCAGGGAGTCTTTTAATAATATGTTTTTCAATATACGGTATAAAAAATATTGAGCTTAGTATGAACTCCATGGATTTTTTTCAGGAGGGCTCGGATATTAAGGTGGCTGAAAATCATCTTAACAATAAACTTGCAGGTACGCAGATACTTGATATTAATATTGAAACTACCGATGGTTCCGAGGTTATAACTCCGGCTATACTTGCGAAAATAGAAAATTTCCAGAAAGATATAACATCAAAATACAGCGATGTGGGGAAGACTATCTCTGTTAATGACTATCTGAAAAAAATGAACAGGGAGATGAATGGCGGTAAGTCTGAATATAACCGTCTGCCCGATAGTGCCGCGATGACTCGCGAATATATGCTTTTATATTCAGGAGATATTGACGGAGTGATTACACGGAATCTTGACAAGCTCCGTATTCATATAACTATTAAACGCGGAAAGATTTCAGATCAGATGATAATCCGCGAGTATGCTCTGGGATATTTTGATGACGCTTTCAGAAAAGAAAATAAAATAAAAGTGGAGTCTTCCGGTTTCATGGATCTTATTATGGAAGCTAATAGTCTTATAGTGGAAGGGCAGGTGAGCAGCCTGATTTTATCTCTGGCAGTTGTTGCTATTCTAATGGCACTGATATTCAGGAGTATACAGCTTACTGTTATTTCCATGATTCCTCTTGTAGTAGGGATTGCCATGAATTTCGGAGTTATGGGATTTCTCGGCATACCGCTTAATGCGGTCACTTCCGTTGTGGCATCAATCTCAATAGGTATGGGTATTGATTACTCTATTCACTTTATAAATCAGTACCGTGTATCTTATGCCGAGAGCGGAGATATAGATAGTGCGGTTGCTAAAACATATGAAGGAACAGGGAGAGCTATTTTGTCGAATGTCGTTTCTGTTACCGCGGGTTTTCTTGTACTTTTATTTTCGAAGTTTCCGATTATTCAGCAGTTTGGCGGGCTCATAGCATTTACTGTTGCAGCAACAGGTTTTGCAGCGATAATAATTATTCCTGCGGCGCTTAAGATTTCGGGAAGGATGTGGAAGTAATAGTATAATGAATAAAACTCTTCGCCCCCAACCCCAGGCCGAATTGTACTCACATCTCAACGGCCCCCCAAACCCCCCGGAGGTGGGCTTCAAAGATAAAGGACAAATCGCCCCTTGATGGAATAGTTTATAAAAAAAGTCTTAAGCCCATCTCCGGGGGTTTGGAGGGCCGACAATTTGATGTACGATTGTTTTTACTTTGCAAGATATGATACAAGTCAGTATCCCCGGAGAGGCAAAAGAAAATAGTAAAATATGTTTGAATTGATTTTAAAAAAATCAGCATAAAAAGAATAACGAATAAATCAAAATATACAGGAGAAGAAAGTAATGAAAAAAATAATCAGTCTTATAATTGCAGGTGGTTTACTATCACTTGTCGGCTTAGCATCTGCGCAGGATAATCTTTCCGGAGAGGAGATTGCAAAGAAAGCACACAGTGTTAACAAATCTGCATCGGGGATTTTTCTTAAGGGACAGCTTTCAATGAAGAATATGGTTAATGGTTCAACTGAGTCACGTAAAGCGGTGGTTCTGACTGTTACTAAGGGGGGACTCACTCAGGCGCTGATCAGATTCACAGATTCTTCATACAGCGGAACTACGATGCTTACAGTTGAGCGGCCGGGCAAGGATAATCTTCAGTATCTTTTTCTCCCGTCAGTCGGGAGCCCCAGGCAGATAGAGGGCTCGGACAGAGAGAATAACTTTGTTGATACAGATTTCAGCAATGAGGATCTTGGCGGATCGCGTATTGCTGACTATAATTATAAGCGCCTTGCAGATCAGAAGGCCGGTGCATCTGACTGTTATGTTATTGAAAGATTACCTAAGAGCAGCTCCTCGAAGTACAGCAAACATATTGTTGTAATAGAGAAAGCAACCATGATTCCGCTGAGTGTTCAGTTTTACGGCCGTTCGGGGAGAGTTGTCAAAACCATGCGTGCCGGACAGATTAAGAACATCGGGAACAATATCAATATTCCCATGTACCTTGAAGTTGTAGATATAGAGAAGAAACGTCAGACAGTATTGAGTGTTACTGCAGCAGAGGAGAAAGTACTGAATCAAGGATATTTTAACCGTAACAGAATGAGTGCTAAATGGGCTGAGCAATAAATTATAAGAGATTGTTATGAGAAAGAAAAATAAATTTTCTAAAACAATTCTCACAGCAGCCGTTGCTATTTCAATAATCAGTTCTTTTCCGGCTGATGCAGCAATCGGTATCACTGGAGATGTAAGTGTAAAAAATCAGACCGGTATTCAAGAGGGCGACCTCTACCGGAATTATCTTAAAGCTGATGTCATATTCAATGAAAGCTTTGAGAACACCGAAGTGAAAATAATCCTTCGCGGCGAAGAGGATTCTCTTCGTCCCGGCGAGGGTGATGACAACTATGACTATTATCTCAGAGATGACAGGGGACCGCAGAGAGTCTATCTCCGTGAAGCATACATCAGTCATGACATATATTTTGAATCGTTAATCGACAGTATAAATGTTAAGATGGGGCGGCTTATCTACACATGGGGTACATCGGATGAAGTGAAGCCGGTAGATATTATTAATCCTCAGGATTATTCCAATCTCTATTTTACTCCGATTCGCGAGAGAAAATATGGAGTATTAAGCGGTTCAATGTCTGTTTTTGTTACCGATAACTTTTTTATTGAAGGTGTTGCTGTACCAGAGTTCCGTCCGTCAGAGATTGCATCAGCAGTTTTTGTCACTAGTCAGCAGCTTAAGGTTGCCGGGAATCCGGGATTCTATACTCTTAAAGATCCGGCATTTCCTGAAGAGAAAATTTCCAGCAGCAGCTATGCCGGACGTGCCGGATTAACTATATTTGATGTGGATATGCACGGTAATTACTTTTACGGATATGACAAGCTCCCTGTCTTTGAAATGGAGTTCACTGGTGTTCCTCCAATAGTTATATCACCAGTGTATAAAAAGATTCAGATGTTCGGATACGATTTTCAAAGGGCTCTTCTGTGGGGAATTTCAGTGAGAGGAGAAATTGCTTATTTTGAGAGAGGTAAATTTTTTGCATACGAAAGCAGTTCTCCATCAGGAAACATCATGCTCTCACCTCTTGCAGAGGATCTGATCGCAGGCGGAAACGGAACAGTGGGAAAAGATTACATCGAATACACGGTGGGATTTGATGATCAGAATTTTATCTTCGATAATCTTTATTTTAATCTGCAGTTTCATCAGAAGATCATTAAAGGCTATGAAGAGGGGATTGCAAAGGAGCAGTATACTAATCTGATAATCTGGAATATTCGCTATTATATGGTTAATCAGAAGTATCGTATATCATCTCAGGGAGCTTGTGATATTGGAGACAAAAGCGTCTACGGAAACGCCGAGTTTATGGTTAAGTTTGCAGATAATTTCGAGTTTACCTTGGGCGCGTGGTTTATTGAAGGTGACAGGGATACGGATATAGGACAGTTTGATGCTAATGATATGGTTTACGTTTCCGGGAAGTTGATTTTTTGAGATATGTTTTGAATGATTAGTGTTTTTACGGGAACAGTTTCCGTAGTAGACTTATTATATAATAAATTTACAGCAGAAACTGTTCCGGAAGGCTTAATGAGTTTCGTATACATTCTTCGAAAATCTATCGAGGTCAAGGATCTCCTCTGTGGTAAGAACCAATTCTGAACCGCCAAGGTTATCCATAACCTGCTGTGCAGTTCGTGCTCCGACTATTGCTGCTGCCACACCCGATTTTGAAAGATTCCATGCGATTGCAACATGTCCAGGTTTAACGCCTCGTTTCTTTGCAATCTCTTCAACTTTTTGAACTACGGCTTTTACTTCAGGCCAGTACTGTTTTTTGAAAAATTTATAGAAAAAATTACGGGCATCACTCTTTTTAAATTGCGGGAGCTCTTTGTATTTTCCTGTAAGCATACCTGCTCCGAGCGAACCGTATGATATTATTCCGATATTATTTTCAACGCATACCTTCATCTGATCAGATTCGATCTCGCGCTCGAGGAGAGAGTAGTTCGGCTGGTAAGATGTTATCTCTCCATACTTCATTGCTTCTTTTAGTTGCTCTCCGGAGAAGTTACATATACCGATATATCTGATTTTGCCTGATTCTTTCGCTTTCATCAGGGCTTTCATTGTGTCTTCAATCTGCACTGCCGGGTCCGGCCAGTGTATCTGGTAGAGATCTATATAATCTGTTCCGAGTCTCTTTAACGACTGCTCGAGATCGTACATGACAAATTCAGGTTTGAGATTGTGTCTATATCCGTTTTCTATATCGAGTCCGCATTTCGAAGCAATTAAAACTTTATCTCTTTTATCGGAAATTATCGAGCCAATAAGTTCGTCGGCATGACCTGCCCCGTAAGCGGGAGCTGTGTCGATGCAGTTAATCCCGTTATCAATAGCTGCTTCGATAGCCATTATCGCGTCCGCTTCGTCATATTCGCTCCACATAGTTCCGCCGATTGCCCATGTACCGAGGATTATCTCCGTTACATTAAGATCGCTTGCTCCAAGTTTTCTTGTTTTCATATAGACCTCTTTGTATAAGATATCTGAAAAAATAAATAAATCAAATTAATTGCAGTCTGTTTTAATTCCGTATGAATTTAAAAATTATAAAAATATCTTTAATTAATAGAACTCTATGTCAACAATGAAAAGTTTTATTCAATTGATATTGATGTGGCAGCGAATAATTTTATTACTGATTTATCAAAGAAGCTGCGATTTGGACTTATAGAAAAAGTATTGCACTTTTTCTATAAGTCCAAATATAATATGCATATTTACTGAACGGAGGATTAATGAGAGGATTTCATTTCAAATATTTTATTCCAGTTTTGTTTGTACTGATACTTTCGGGCTCAGCAATGACAGCCCATAGTAACAGGTATTACTATATCAAGTCTGTCATTTCGGGTGACCGGAACAGGGGATACTGGGATCTTCCCGGCGGCGGCCGAAGGTATAAAAAAGGAGATGATCTCCATCTATGGGCTTTCGACAGGGGGGATGATCGTAAATATATGATAACTCCTGCTGGTAACGGATGGGATTACATCTCTCCCGCCAATGCGGCATGCGGCGATGTATTCTGCGGAACTGTTGATGTTGCCGTAGAGAGTATGCAAAATGGTTCTAAGCTGAATATTATGGATCTAAAACTGACAGATAATCCTGGTCAGCTGTTTAAGGTAAGTGATATCGGGGATGGTAAGTTCAAAATCTATATTAACGGTGGAGGCGGAAAAAAAATTATATGCACGGAGAATGGAGCTGATAAGAACGGGACTTCTGTTATCGTTCTGGATGATAATGATAATCCGGCATGCCAGTGGAGATTTATTGAGCCGGAAGAGTTGGAATAGTTAATAATTCTATTAGGTTCAGACTTTCTTCATAAAACATGTTTTAAGAACAATTGTACTCTTGCCGATACGGCATTCAATCTCTTCCGCTTTCGAGGTCAGTTTAATATTTTTTATTACAGTCCCTCTTTTCAGAGTGTCTGAAGCTCCCTTCACTTTTAAATCTTTGATAACCTGAACAGAATCTCCATCTTCTAATATCGCGCCATTGCTGTCTTTAACATCCATTTAATTCCCTCATTCTTATAACATAGTAATTAATAATTACAGTGCGATTGAAGCGTTTTTGTCAAGAAGGTTAATGTTTTATTTGATAATCTATTATTACTGGTGAATTATTTTCAGGCAGAGTGAGAAGCGCGGCGCCGGGGAATAAATTGCTGCCTCTATTATTCTAAATTTTCGAGATTTTGATTTCCCTTAGATTCCGGTAGAGTTCCGGTTAGTGGTGAAGTCTGGATATAACATAGATTAAAGTTCTAACAATTTAATCGTTAAAAATTAAGCAGGGAGGGATGTTTAAAATTGTCGGAATATTTTCAAAATTTTCAAAAAAAATTATACTTCTAACCGGACTCAATGTATATATTGAATGAATTATAGATTAATTTTAATTTTCCAAGGAAAGAGTTTATTGCATGAATAATTTTTTGAAAAATATAAAACTACGAACGATTATGTCTGCTTCATTTATTTTTCTTTTTGCCGTTTCTGCTTTAATTGGTATTATTCTTGTTAATTATAACATGAAGAAAGCTTCACTGGTTGAAGCTGAAAATAAAGTTTATATCATTTCGGATGCTGCCCTTTCAATTCATACATACTACAGTCATCAGTTAAAGCCTGTTCTCTTTAAAGATTTTGAAAATTCCATGAAAGAGGATCATTTCAGGCCTGAGTGGATGTCGTCAACATTTGCAGTGAGAGAGATTCTTAAATATTTTAAATCCATGAGTGACTTCAATTATTATTATAAGGAGTGTGCGATTAATGCCCGTTCTCCGGAGAATGAGGCGGATGAGTTTGAAAAGAAATTTATCAAGGGATTAAACGACAAATCAGGAGATGATAGTATTTCACTAATCCGGGAATATGATGGTAAGCCTTTTTTTGTTTCTCTAAAAAAAGGGGAGACGATGGAGCGAAACTGTCTCAGATGTCATACTACTGCTGCAATGGCTCCGCGGGGGCTTGTTGAAAAATACGGAGACTCCCGCAGTTTTAACCGTGTTGAGAATGAAATTGTTTCGGCAATCTCTATCCGGATCCCACTTGCTGAAGCTTATGAAAACGCAGATCATTTTTCGTTTCTATTTTCAATTTTTCTTTTGGGTATATTGGTGATTCTGCTTATATCACTATTATTCCTTAACCAGAAGTTAATATTTACCCCTCTTAATATTCTTAAAAAAAGAACGGACCTTATAGCCGGGAACCATGTTAATCTTAATGAAATGATAGATGAGCCATTCGGAAAAGAGCTCGCCGGTCTCACATTGTCTTTTAACAGTATGTCATCTACGATAAATGATTATCTGGTAAATCTTGAGCTGAAAGTTGAGGATCGGACCAGGAAGCTTAATGAATACTCACTTGAGCTTCAGAGTGAAGTTGAAGAAAGAAAAAAAACCGAAGAGGAGCTGAAGAAGATTCTGAATGAAAAAGAAATTCTGATTAAAGAGGTTCATCACCGGGTTAAAAATAATTTTAATGTAATTTCAAGTCTTATCTCTCTTAAGAGTGGTGCCGTTGATGAAAGAGCGAAGGAGATTTTTGTAGAAGTGGATCAATCGTTAAAAACAATGGCCAGAATTCATGAATTTTTTTATAAATCAGAAAAAATTACCAATATTAATATAGGGGAATATTTTAATAACATTACTGATGACCTGGTCAGCACCTTCAATCTTTCCGGAAGGGACGTCAGAATCAATAAAGAGATTGAGAGCGTTTCAGTAAACCTTAATCAGGCTATAACATGCGGTCTTCTTTTAAATGAGATAATTTCCAATGCTATGAAATATGCTTTTCCGTCCGATTGGGAGGGTGAACCTGAAATAAATATCTCTCTCAAAAATGACAATGGTTTTATTGAAATAAGGATTGGTGATAACGGATGCGGTATACCGGCGGGTGTCGATAGAGAGACTTCAGACTCTCTTGGTCTTACTCTTATTTATATGTTTCCCGAACAGCTTGGAGGATCAATAGAATCAGATATTAATAATGGGACGAATTACACCATTCGATTTCCGGGAAAGGCATAATTAGCTTATTCTTTTCTTTTCGATTAGTATGTTCAACCTGAAATTTTCTCCGTCCCGATAAAGTCTTGACGCTTTTCAGCGGATCAGTTTTACTATTGCCGGAGAAAATTTTATGAAAAAAGCGCGTTATATATTTCTTGCAGTGGGAGTAATCCTGCTTGTTGTACTTTTTGCAGTTTTCGGTATAAAAAAACCTGTTATGCAGATTGTTGAATTCGGTTGGAAATTCTGGATTTGTGTTCTTATATATCTTTTCAATCAGCTGCTTTTGACTTACGGCTGGTTTGTTCTTATTACATATCCTCTTAAGGCGCGTCAGTACTTCAGTGTTCTTATGGCCCGTATTGCCGGAGATTCCGCGACTACAATAAATACAGCTGCAAGCATTGCCGGTGATGCTCTGAAGGCGATATACCTCAAAGATGTTGTTCCTTTTAAAATCGGTTTTGCCTCTGTGGTAATGGATAGAACTATCCATATGGTCGGGAATACTCTTTTAATTCTCACTGGTCTTTTTGTCGGATTCTTTAAGCTTAATATGCCTCTATATGTTCTGGCAGGGGTCTTTGCATTTTTTCTTCTTTTCCTTATATTGCTTGTTTACATTATGAAGAAACAGAAGCATGGGATTATACAGTATGCAATTTCAATGCTCCCTGGAAAACTCAGTGTAAAAATATATTCATCACAGACCCGTAAAGAGAAAATTATCAACCTCGATGAGGAGATCGGTTTTATATTTAAAAGCAGAGATAATCTTAATCATTTCTGGATTTCTCTTTTTATGCACACTATTCCTGTTATGGCTGCCGGTACTATTGAAATATATATAATAATGTATTACGCTGGCGGAAGTGCGACCCCGCTTGATGCAATGTTTGTTTATCTCTTCGGTCTGTTTATAGCCGCAGTAGCATTTTTTGTGCCTCTTAATATCGGCACAAGTGAAGGGTCTTATTCAATGGTTCTTGCGTTCCTCGGGTACGATCCGGTGCTTGGCCTGACCGTGGGGATTATCCGTCGACTCCGGGCCCTGGTCTGGTCTGGTCTGGGGCTTATTCTCCTTTTCCACAAAGGCTTGACAGGCAGGGATATAGAGAAGGATGAAAGTCTTATTAAATATAACACAGCAGAAAAATAAGAGCAGGTAAAATGAAGATTACGGAAAATTTAATAGATAAAATTGAAAATTTGAAAGAGCAGGTGTTTCTATCTGTTCTTTTTCTTGCGGCATTTATATTCCGGCTGCCGACTCTGTTTAATGATTTCTACGATGTGGATGAGCTTGCCGCGATCGTTCAGACAAGGGAATTCCTGGCGGGATTAAAACCGGGTATCGATTTTTCAGAAAGCAAACTGCCATTATATCACTCAATATTTAAATTCTCTTATTCACTAAATGAAGTTTATGGTTGGGTTATTGTTCACATTATAACTATAATTTTTGTATTCTTAACTTCACTTGCAGTTTATTATACAGGAAGACTTATTAGAGACCGGAAAACCGGTATGATCGCTGCGATCCTCTATGCGGTTCTGATCTCTTCGTTTAATCGTCATTTTATGGCAACAAACGGCGAAGTAATTTATAATCTTCCAGTTGCTGCAGGTCTTCTATTTTTTCTCTTACTGCTTAAGAATCGTTCATGGTATCTTCGCGGTTGTTACGCATTGCTTACGGTTATCTCTATTTATGCTGCGATGATGGTAAAATTCCATGGAGTTATACTTCTTTTATTTATTGGATTTTTTCTTATCATTTATCTTCCATATTATCTTACATCTTTTAAACGGATAATTATTCCATACATGATTTTAGCTACATCAGTGCTTGCTGTAGCTGCATTTGATTATTTTGTCACTAAAAGGTTTGCTGCTGATATGATAAATCGGAGTTTGCATCTGATCTTTTATGCAACAGCTTCCCGGAGCAGTAATCCTTTATTTATGATCGGGATTTACAGCCTGCGTCAGTTTACTCTCGCTGCATGGCATTTTGTATTGTGGATTCCGGCTTCGGTATATATGTTCAGTTTTATAAAAAACAGATTCAGAAAAGATACCCGCGAAGAGTCTGCAGTTGCTCTGTTTGCTCTGATTACTTTTCTTATGGTTTTTGCCGGAGGAGCGAGAGTTTACTATCATTACTTTATGACATCATATCCCTATTTATGCATCATCGCCGCTATCGCGTTGACATCATCGGATAACGCACTGGTTAAGAAAATAAAGAGTAGTTTTGCAATTGCACTTCTTATACCAGGTCTGTTTTTTTTATCATGGAACGCCAAGGATATATATATTAAATATTTTAATCAGAATCTTTTTTATAATGAACCGAAGGCGCTTTTCTGGTTCAGAGCAATTGCTGTAAGTTCTATGGATGATTATCTTCTGCCAAATGGTGCCTATGTCAATGCGGTAAATTATATCCGGGATAATACTAAGAAGACAGATACAATTTTTGTATGGGGAGATGGTCCGCATCTCTACTATTTTTCTGACAGAAGGATAGCAATACATCACGTATGGCCGAGGGGGGGAGCGATCAGAATTGAACAACTTTATGATGAAAATAATTCTGAATCTATTTCTGAAGCTGAGAAAATACAGATGGGGACTGTTGCGATGATTGAGAAACGTAAAGCAGAACTCTTTATAGATACATCTCCAAAGGGACTTCATCGAAGCATTACAAAATTCGGAAACTTTGCTAAGTTTCCCTATGATGTTCCGCCGCTTATGAGAAAATATCTAAATGAGCATTACCGATTTGAAACTGTTATAGATGAATATAAAATCTACCGGCGAGTGAAGTAGGCTTGAGTAAATTTGCGATGCAGTCATGTGCTGACCTGATAATCAGCCGGACAGCATCTGTTGATAATCTTATATTTTACCAGGGAGTATAGCTTTGATTTTCACATTAATTTTATTGTATCTCATTTATTAAAGATTTGTATCTTCCTGATTTTTTTAATTTGCTCAATCCATGATTAAAAAGCCTGATAATCCCCATACCTTTTGAACCTGTTCTTTTTGGAATTATTAAATAGCAGGGAGTGACATTAACCGGTTTAGAATCAAAATTAATCATTTCTATCTGTTCATGAGTAAAGTATTTATTAAGGGTGTATTTCCCTACTTTTCTTTCAACAGGGAATAGCCGTATTCTTCCGTGCAGAAGTTTCATGAAATTCTGTTTATCAGATGAGGTCTCTTCAGTCATTAAAAACTTTTTACTATTGTACCTGTCAAAATCTTCACCATATGAGTAACCGATTGTAGTACCAATTTTAACCCCCTTTAAATCATTATAATTATTCCATTTAAAGGGTCTGCTTTTAAGATAAACGAAAAGTGTCGTTACGTTTATTACTTCATCACTGAAATAAAAATCATAGATTCTTTCATCAGTTTTACGCCATATTGCAGAAGCATCATATTCATTGTCATTTAGAGCTGTCAGATATGCTCTTTTCCATGGTAAATAAACATACTCAACTTTAATACCATTAAGTGCAAAAGCTTCGCTGATTATCTTCAGCGCAATACTTTCATTAACGTTTTCAGAGCAGAACGGGGGCCAATCCCCTGTTGTTATCTTTAAGGTTTTTAATTCAGCATAGGAATTTGATGTTATGAAAGTACAGATTATAATCAGCAGATATTTTTTCATTCTGTACCTTAACTAATATGTGATTATAAAAAAGCAGTAATAAGATTGAATTAAATTTTATACAAAATAAGAAAGTGTGTAATTTAAAAGCTCCAACCGCTGGATACTCGAGAATGTATCCAGCGGGAAAGATCATTCTTTAACCGTTATTCTATTTTAAATCTATTTTAGAAAAATACTCTTCCATTAAAACGGTAAATCTCTGCATCTCTTCCGGCTGTATATCTCCGATGTTTGCAATACGGTATGTATTCGCATCGGAAAGTTTGCCGGGATAAATAGTAAATGAGTTTTCTATTGCAAAATCATGAAGTTCGTTAAAGTTATAACCGGACGATTCCGGTTCAATGATTGCTGTAATCAGTTTTGACTGAGCCTCTTCCGGAACAAGCATTTTCAGTCCGGTTTTCTTAATTGATTTAACAAGCACTTCCCAGCATGCACCGTATCTTGCGTAGCGTCCCTCGATGGTTTCGATCTTAGTTTCAATGATCGCCTGTCGGAGTGAATACATACTCTGGACCGGCGGTGTAAATCTTGTCTGACTGGTTTTCTTGAAGTTTGCATACTGATCCCATAGGTTCAGATAAAAATTCCGCATGGGATAGTCTTTTGTTTTTTCCAGTTCGCTCTTGCGGCAGAATACAAAGGCAACTCCAGCCATACCCTGAATATTTTTATTTGATGTTGATGCCATGAAGTCTATACCGTCACGCTCCATATCAATGGGTATTGCTGCAAATGCGCTAACTGCGTCAACAATAGTTACTATTCCATGCTCTTTGCAGAATCTCCCGATTTCCGGCACCGGATTCAAAAGTCCCGTAGTTGTTTCGTGATATACTATTGCAAGATGGGTATATTTTCCTTCAATCAGTTTTGCTTTTACAGCTTCAGCGTCAAGCGGAAGGTAACCGCTGCTTTTATATACATCAAAATTCAGTTTATAGACCGAAGCGATTTTTGCAAGACGTGTGCCGTATGCGCCGTTATCAACAATAAGAAGTTTGCCGTTGTCCGGGATACATGAAGAGATCATAACTTCATCTGCGGCGGTACCTGATCCTCCGAAGAGAACGGTTTCTATTTTGTCTTTATCTCCGACAAATCCTGAGAGTTCCCGTGATATCCATTCCATCACCGCGCCGAACTCTTTCTCCCGGGGGCAGATGTCCGCGCAAATCTGTGAAAACTTTACACTGTCAGTAGTTGTAGCAGGGCCCGGATTAAGTAAAATCTCCCGTCTCACTGACCGGAGAGATTCATTCTCTTTAATCAATGGATAGACCTGAGTAATCGCCATTTCTAAATGATTTTCGTCATCTATTTCCCGCCAGGCGTAGTTGTCAATTTTGCGGATTGCAATCTTTTCCCCGCCATTGTCTGCAGTGCTGCTGATGAAAGACATTGCAGTTTCATACTCCATCTTAGGCTGGCTCTGCAGCTCGGCAGTGCAGTATGAATTCATCTTATCAAGGGCGGATCTGGTCAGCTTTGTTATGCCGACAAGTTCGCCATATACAGAAGATATTTTTGTAATATCTTTTGAGTGTTTTTTCAGAACCCCATGGGAGTCAGCTTCAAGGTATACCTCGTCCCCTGAAGCGGTTGCTCCAGAGGCAAGGATAACATTTTTTCTGCTGTCGTTTAGAAGAACAAAAAGCCCAAGATTATCATAAATAAGATCAGATTCAAGTATAAGAACATCCCCCCAGACATGAGGGATACAGCATGCCAGAGTCCCCATACTCCCTGTATCGGCGTAGCGTTCATTCTTCACAAGTTTAATGCAGTGATATTTTTCCGCAAGACGCTCAAACCATTCACTGCAATGCCCTGTTCCTATGATTATCTCCTCGATCCCTGCCGCAAAGAGTTTCTTTACGGAAGTCTCGACAATCGGCATACTGTCAATCTCAAGAAATCCCTTGGGCATAGCCTCTGTGAGATTTTTTAATCTTGAACCGAGCCCGCCTGCCATTATTACAGCCTGTCTGATCATATTCATCCTCCAATTAATGCGGAAAATCTTTTTGCAACTTCCTGCGGTTTAACCTTCGGGCGGCCGAGAGTGTCCGGTGCGCCCTGTGTAATCGGAACATATATAAATGTAAGTCCGCCCCTTGTCTGAGCGGATAATACTGCAGCGCTGAGTGAATCCGCATCGGAGGCGGATACGATATCGGTATATCCGCATGCCCGCGCTACTCCGGGGTAGTCAACTTTATCCGAAACTGTAAACTGCCCCCCTGTTGACTCATGCGCGTTATTGTCGAAAAGTATATGGATGATGTTCGCGGGTTTGTATGCAGCTGTCACTGCAAGGTTTCCCATTCTCATTAGCATGGCGCCGTCGCCGTCAAGAACGATAATCTTCTTTTCAGGTTTTGAGAGGGAGATACCAAGCGCGAATGAAGAGGCGCATCCAAGCGAACCGACCATATAGAAATTGTTGTCTCTGTCGCCCCGCTCGTAAAGTTCTCTTCCGGTAAATCCGGTAGTTGCAATATAAAGTGAATCGGATGATGCAGCTGTACATACCGTTTCAAGCATTACACCTCTTGTAGCAAGTCCTTTCTTCTCAGGAAGAACCTTGTCGCTGTTAAGCGGAACGTTGGAGAATGTACCCTTCCGTACGATAAAAAAGAATGATTCTCCGGAATCTGTAATTTTATCTGCAGCCTCAAGCTGTTTGACGGCTTCAGCGGGATCATCTGATAGTATTTCATTTTTAATCTTCATGGTTGTAAGCATATCTGCTGTTATTACACCCATGAGGTCATGCTGAGGTTCATCGGAAACTCCAGGTTCACCTCTTAGTGAAACAAAACCGAGTACAGGAATCTTAAAAATCTGATTAAGAGAAGTGAGAGGTGAAACCGCGTTTCCAAGACCTGAGTTCTGCATAAGAACTACTGTTTTTCTTCCAGCTATCTGAGCCCCGGCGCACGTTGCAACGGCATCGCCTTCGTTAGCCGCCATAACGTAATCGCAGGTGTTGATTGCGTAATTGATTAAATCCTTTAAAAATGAGCATGGTACTCCGCTGTAGAAATCGTATCCGTATTTCTTAAGCTCGTCACCGAATTTCTGTGTATCAATCATCTCTTTCTCCCTATTTTGTTCCAGGTATAAGTTCAAGTATCTCTTTAATCGGCATGCATACAGAATCTGCTTCTTTTGATCTTTCGTTTTCAAGAATCATTTTAGCAGTTGCAAACATCGCCGGATATGATGACCGGAGCATATGATTTGCATATATAATAATATTAGCGCCCCATGCCTGGAGTTCTTTCTCTGTAAACTGATTATATGTTGTGGGGACAAGAATTATCGGAACGGATGAGAACTCTTTTCTGAATCTCTGGCAGAACTCTTTGATGTCATCTCCGGACTTCTCTTTGCTGTGGATCATAACTCCGTCTGCGCCGGCATGAACATATGCAGTTGCACGTTCAAGCGCGTCATCTACAGATTTTCCGGCTATTAAACTTTCAAGTCTTGAAATAATCATAAAGTCTGATGTCACCTGAGCTTTCTTGCCTGCGCTTATCTTTTCGCAGAATTCCGGGATTGTCGCAAGATTCTGCTCAACCTCAGTTCCGAAGAGTGAATTCTTTTTAAGCCCCACCTTGTCTTCAATAATAACTGCAGAGACTCCGTTACGCTCAAGTGTTCTAACTGTGAATACAAAGTGTTCTGAAATTCCCCCTGTATCTCCGTCATAAATAATAGGCTTTGTTGTACACTCAAGAATGTTTGTCAGATCCTGAAGTCTTGTCGTAAGGTCTACAGCCTCAATATCCGGCTTACCTTTGCTGGTTGAGTCTGTAAGACTTGATGACCACATCCCGTCGTACTGATGTATCCCGTCCTCTTTTTCAACTTCAATATTTTCAACTATCAGGCCCGACATGCCGGAGTGTGCTTCCATAATTCTGACTATGGGTTTTGCGTTAATCAGACGGCGGAGAGTTTTAAGGCGCACTTCAGGAGTTGTTCCAATTGCATTCTTTGCCTCGTGAAGAATTGAAGATGTTATGCCCGGAGTATAGGGTATCTCGATAACCTCTCCCCCCTGCTGCTTCATTACTTCATATACTTCGTCACGGACTCTGCTTAAAGGGCCGCTCTTCCAGTCATCGCCGTGTATGATGGCATCGGGTTTATGTTTTTTAAGATTGTTGACGTAGCTCCACTCCTCCTGAGGAACAACGGTATCGACACCCTTAATGTTCTCTACAACGTTTTTACGCTGTTCGTATGTAAGAAATGGAAGGCGTTTGTGCGTTGCTATTGCTGAATCGGTAAGAAGACCTACCAGTACTTTTCCATGCTTTGCCGCTTCTGTGATAATGTTGATGATTCCCGGATGAATAATATCTCCTGTCAAGCCAAGGTATATAGTTTTCATTCTCTCTCCTGTTTTTCTTTTTATTTAATATATGACTGTTTGATTTTAAGACAATGGAACCTGCAAAGTAACTTTAATTAAAAAACTAAGTCAAGATGTTTTATCTGCTGTTAAAATGAAAGTTTTTTTCAGGTAAAAGCAGGCTTTTTTCGAGTAATTGCCTAAAAAACCGGCAGCAGGCGGTTTCTGCCGATTCTTATAAAACTGCTAATATTATTGACAAATATGGTCAGCAGTTTTTCTATCATAATGAGAATTTTGTCGAAAAAATCCCGGTTTTTAAGTAAAAGGGGATTTATATATGAGGTGTAAACTTGAATATTTTTTATATGATTTTTTTCTATCCTATTGAACTCCTCATGGAGTTTCTCATGAGTCATTTATTCAGCCTTATCGGATCGTACGGTGTGTCTATAATATTAACAAGCTTCTCTATAAATATTATAATGATTCCTGTATTCTGGTACGCCGAAAAGCTGCAGCAGAGAGAACGTGATATACAGGCTTTAATGGCTCCGAAAATTAAGGAGTATAAAAGCGTTTTTAAAGGTTATGAACGCCATCTTTATATAAGCAATCTTCACAAGCAGTATGGTTATCATCCTGTTTATGCATTAAGGTCGCTCCTTGGACTTTTCATTCAACTGCCGTTTTTCGTTGCAACGTATAATTTCTTATCACATTATAATGCAGTGGCGGGTGTTCCATTTTTATTCATCGGGGACCTTGGAAAACCGGATATGCTAATTCCCATGTTAAGCTTAAATGTCAATCTGCTCCCCTTTGTGATGACAGGTGTGAATCTTTTTTCAAGTTTTGTCTACGGTAAATTGCTGACAAAGGCAGAGAGAGTTAATATATACGTGATAGCTCTGTTCTTTCTTGTAGTGCTGTATAATTCACCGTCGGGACTGCTGCTCTACTGGACATGTAATAATATTTTCAGTTATTTTAAAAGCGTGGTGTTTGTAAAGCAGTTGCAGAAAAAGCCGCAATCGGCGGAGGTATAATCTTATCTGCTGTTGAAAAGTTACAGACACAGCTCGCAAAAAATTTTAAGTTTAATTAAACGGAGTTTAATATGTTGAATATAATCCTGGTTTTTCTGATATATTTTATGTTTGTAGGGGATAACGCTCATGCGTATCTCGATCCCGGTTCAGGGAGTATGCTTATCTCTGCTCTTGTTGCCCTGGTTACAATTGTAATCTATATGGCAAAGAGTTTTGTTTACGACAAAGTAAAAGTTTTCGGAAAGAAGAGTGATCTCCCCGATCTTCACAGAGAGTACAACGTTGTTGTATATTCAGAGGGTGGACAGTACTGGAATGTTTTTCTTCCCATCCTTCAGGAGCTTGAAGCTCGCGGCGAGTCCACAATGTATTTTACAAGCAGACAGGACGATCCCGGATTAACAGCTGAGTTTAAAAATATTGAAAAGAAATTCATCGGAGAGGGTAATGCCGCATTCTTTGTTCTTAACAAGCTCAAAGCAAATATTGTTGTAATGACAACTCCCGGTCTGGGCGTGCTTCAGATCAAAAGGAGCAAGGGTGTTAAACACTATTGTCACATAACACACTCTGCCGGAACCTGCGGAAGCTATAAGGCGTTCTCTCTTGATTATTTCGACAGCGTGCTTGTAGGGGGATCTGCAGATAAAAATCTTATTGCAGAGCTGGAAGGGAAGAGAAAAACCCCTGCAAAACATGTGGAGATTGTCGGATGTACATATCTTGATGTTCTCCGTACAAAACTTGCCGGCGGCAGCTACAGTTACAATTTATTCAGTGAAAAGCGTCCGACAATTCTGATCTCTCCTACCTGGGGTGAACATGGGCTTCTGTATAAATACGGGAAGAGTATTCTTAATCTGCTTTCAGCGGATAAAGACTTTAATATTATAGTAAGGCCTCACCCTCAGTCATTTACTTCAGAAAAAAATGTAATGGATGATCTGCTGAACACTTTTCCTGACAACGACAGGCTGAAGTGGGATAGGGAGAAAGATCCTTTGAAAGCGATGTATCATGCGGATATTATGATAAGTGATTTTTCAGGTATTATATACGATTATCTCTTTCTTTTCGAGCGTCCGGTACTGACCTTTAAGGCTCAGTTTGAAAAACGGGGGAGGGAAGCTATGGATCTGAAAGATGAAACCCCCGATATAAAACTCCTCGATAGAATCGGAAAAACGCTTCAGGAATCGGATATTCCCGAACTTCTTTCAATTGTCAGAACCGGTCTTTCAGAGAAGAGCGCACTTGCAGAAGTTGTGAAAGAGGCGCAGGAAGCACTTACTCAGTATCCCGGAGAATCGGGAAAACGTTCTGCAGACTTCATTCAGTCTGTATTAAACAGTAAAAAATAATAGGTCAGCGTTATATGAACAGAAACTCAATTGTACAAAGTTTAAATATGATCCTGAAGAGATTTATGCAGAAAGATTTAAACGGAATATTTGCAGTCTCGATTGCTTTTATCTCCCTGCTCCTGGTGTACTCTTTAGCCGGTTCACTGCTTCTTCCTAAGGGTGTAAACGCTCAATTTTCTCAATATCTCTCCATGATTCTTGGCGGGGTTTTTCTGCTGATTACTCTTGTCTTTGCAGGATGGAAGCTCCTTACACGGAAAATGTCATACTCATATAAAAAAGAAGCCGAAAAATTTCAGGCATTGGAGTTTATATTTTTATTAATCCCCATGACCCCTGTGATGCAGTATATACTTTCTAATCAGAATTCTATTACTGTTATCAGTTCTATTTTTATCTTTATATTGTTCGCACTGTTCGCTGCAGTATTCGGAGTTGTGATTCCTGTACTGCTCTCAAAATTTGCACCTAAAAAAATATTGATTACAGCTTCTATAAGTTTTCTTTATCTGCTCATGAGTATGGCGGCTCTCGCTGCTGCCAGCGGCTGGAGCGGTAAAGGTGTGCTGAAGATTCAGCTGCTTGTTCTTCTGGTTTTAATACTGATATTGTCAGTAAGGAGATTTCTTCCGGAGAAGCTTGTAGCTTTTGCAATTGTTGTATTTTTTACTGTAAATACCATTACAGGGATTATGTTTAAAGAACCCGCAGAGGCTCTGCCTCAAAATGTTAAGAATCTTTCCATTATGTCAACGATGAACGGAATGAAGGTTAAGAAATATAATGATGTTCTGGTAATTATATATGAATCATATCCCGGTTATGAGACATTAAAGCATTACGGTTTTGATAATACCCCGCAGATGAGCTTTCTGGAGAGTAAGGGCTTTCATGTTTATCACGGATCTTATTCTCTTGGAGTCCCCACTGAACAGTCTTTGTCAAAAGTTTTCAACATTGACCGTAATATAGCCGAGCATAAAAAGTATCTTGCAGGGGGAGGGGCCGTTCACAGTATCCTCAGTCAGCAGGGATATAAAACATATGGTGTTTTTGACAACAGCTGGAATCTCAGGGGATTACCAATCGATCAGATCAAGTATGATCATACTTTTCCCCGTCCATCGGGTGTTATGGATACTAAAGTACTGGTTAACGCAATCCTTACTGGAGAGTTCAGTGATGCGGTAAGTTTTGAAGGAGTTGATTACAACTCTTATGTTAATGAGAAGCAGCGGGTAATCGGCGGTGAGGATACTGCACCTGTTCTTATGTATTCGCAGAGCAGTTACCCCGGACATGGTCCCAGCGGAATGGGGATGAGTCTTGAAGATGGAGAGGGACAGATTGCAGGTCATATTGAAGGAATAAAAAAAGCTAATATTGAAATGAAGCAGGATGTTGAAGTTATCATAAAAAATAACCCCGATGCGATAGTAGTTATTGCCGGAGACCATGGACCATTTCTAACAAAAACAGGTTACGGATTAAGCAAAGGGCGCGGCGGATTCAGCGCTGAGGACCTTGACAGATATGATGTTCAGGATAGATTCGGAGCACTACTCGCTATAAAATGGCCGGAAAAACAATATGCAGAGAGGCATGACATAAAAGTTCTTCAGGATATTTTCCCTGCAATTTTTTCTTATCTGTATGATGATGATACGCTGTTTAACAAAACAAGAATGGAGAGTATGACCGTGGAGAATTTCCGGACTCTTGGTGTTTATGTGAAAGACGGAATTATTCATGGCGGAAAAGATGACGGAAAACCGCTTTTTATAATGGAGAAGTAAAGAGATAATAAAATATTTGACTTAACCTTGCGGCCCCCTAAATCCCCCGGAGGGGGACTTTAAGAGGTTTTCGCAGATTGTTTATTTTAAGTAATATTATTTCTCATCATCTTTTTGAAGTCCCCCTCCGGGGGATTTAGGGGGCTGAGGAGAAGATTGGTGAATTTCAGTAAGTTTAAATGTAAAGTTTCTTTATCTCGTCCTTCAGGTTTGCAATTACCACATTACGTTTTATTTTAAGTGTCGGTGTCATCTCCCCTGAGTTTTCAGTAAAACGTCTTTCCAGTATTATGAATTTTTTAATTCTCTCGTATGACTCAAGTTCACGATTTACTCTTTCTACCTCTTTATTTATCAGCTCTTTAAGCAGAGGGATTTCAATAAAATCTTTTCCCACGCGTTCGCACGTATTCACTCCGTTAAGTGAATAGTATTTCACGGCAGACTTATCGTAGCTGATTCCTTTCTGATCAAAGAGATTCATAAACTCCTCGAAATTCGGGACAATAATCGCGCTGATAAACTTCTGGCTGTCACCGGCAGCAAACGCTATGTCTACATATGAACTTGTAGAGAACGCCTGTTCAACTTTTGACGAGGCAATATTTTTCCCTGTATCGAGAACTATAAGACCTTTTTTTCTATCAACAATTTTAATAAAACCTTCGTCGAGCATCTCAACTATATCGCCTGTTTTGAAAAATCCGTCTTCAGTAAATGCTTCCTTCGTAGCTTGAGGATTGTTCCAATACTCAAGAAAAATATTATTCCCGCGAACCAGCCACTCTCCATCTTCGGCAACTCTCCCTTCAACACCGGGGCATAACGGTCCCACAGATCCGGGAAGGACTCTGTGCAGTCTGTTCATGTTGATTGTATTACATGTTTCCGTTGAACCGTATCCTTCGTAAATTTGAAGTCCCATTGCAAGAAAGAGCTTGAAGAGATCGGGCGACAGACTTCCCGCTGCAGAGCAGGCAAAGGCAAAGTTCCCGCCAAGCATAGCCCGTACTTTGCTGAAGATAAGTTTGTCGTAAAGTTTATATCTTAAACGGAGGGAAAATCCTACACCATCGGTCAGATCCATCCCCTGATATACATTGATAAATCCTTTTTCATCGGAGATTGTGTTTACAAGTTTTAATCCCGTTGCTATTGCCCTGTTGAATATCATTTTCTTTACAGCAGACTGAGAAGCCTTTGCTTTAAGAGCCATAAAGATTCTTTCATATATTCTCGGTACAGACATGAAGTAGGCCGGTTTAAAATCGGCGAAATCCTGGACTAGAGTCGGCGGTGAAGAGTATGCAATAGTCGATGCTGTGAGCATGGCAATTCCGTGGCCGCACTCCCTTTCGTATGTGTGCGACAACGGCAGAAATGAGAGCATTACATAATCCGGTTTTACTTCAGGTGCGAATGAAAGGTCCCTCATAATTGCAGCGTTTACGCTGTGATGCGTATGAACGGCACCTTTAGGGTTACCCGTTGTACCCGAAGTGTAGACTATGGTCATCCTGTCTGAAAGCTTTACAGATCTCCATCTATCTTCAAAAGCGAATCTTTCTCTTATGCAGAGCTGTTCGCCCATTTTCATCAGGACATCAAGGCTCATTACTTTGCCGCTGTTGATGCTTTCGCTGCTTTCCATTACAATAATTTTTTCAAGAGCAGATAGTTCCGGAGCGGCTTTTTCTGCTTTGGCGAGGGTCGCGCTGTCTTCAACAAATAGAATCTTAGTCCCGGAATCTTTAAGAATGAATGTCATTTCCGATTCGCTCAGTGTCGGGTAGACGCAGACGGTTATTCCGGCAGCACAGAGAATCGCATAGTCGCACTGCATCCATTCCGGTCTTGTGTTGCACATAATTGCGGCTCTTTCACCAGGTTTAAGACCAAGTTCTATGAGTCCGCATGTAATCTCTTTGACAATGCGTCCCATGCGCGCGTAGGTGATCGAATGTATCTGACCATCTTTTGATCGCCACATCTGTGCTTTTTTACTGGCAAAACGTGTGACATTTCTGTTAAGAAGTTCAGGAAAGGTAAGCTGTTCCATAAACCATCTTGGCTCTTTAAATTCTAAATAGTCCATAACCGGGCCTCTCATGCTTTTATTATATGTTCTGAGTGCATTTATAGGTTTTCCATACTAATATTTCAACTCATTTTGATAAAAAGTCGGCTGGTCGGCTTTTTTTTTGATAATTCTGCCGGTTAATTTACGGAAGAGAATACGGAGGTAGAAATGTTATGAAGAGATGCTTTCGTAAGAACCCAAATTTTTGTTAATAGAATTAATGAAATTAAATAGTGTTGATTTATTATTCGATAAGCATAT
>JBBRFT010000020.1:0-27234 GCA_038241375.1 Spirochaetota bacterium | reverse complement strand
TCTCACCGAGGATGCTCAGAAACGCCTTCAGGTCATTGCTGAATATTCCGAGCTGGGAAGCGGTTTTAAAATAGCCATGAAAGATCTTGAAATACGGGGTGCCGGGAATATAATCGGACACGAACAGTCCGGAAGTATAATGGATGTTGGATTCGATCTCTATTGCCAGATGCTTGAAGATGAAATAAAAGTTCTGAAAGGGGAAGAAATAAGAGAATACTTCCGCACTTCACTTTTTATAAAAACAGACTTTTTTATACCAGATACTTATATGAATGATGATAAGCAGAAAATTGAATTCTATAAAAGATTCGAGTCATGTGAAACAGCTGATGAAGTAGACCGGCTTGAAACTGAATTAATTGACCGTTTCGGCACACCGCCGGCAGAGGTTAACACTCTGGTTGAGCTTGAGAGAATAAGAGCCATTTCATCTTCTCTTAAAATCAGTGAACTCCTCGAAGAGGGCGACCGGATTAAAATCAGAATCTCATCACTCTGTATAATACCCGGTGAAAATCTTGCAGCAGCAGTATCAAAAGATAAAAGGCTCTCTCTCGACCCGAATGACCCTGAGCTTATTGTCCTGAAATACAATGAAAAATCCTCAGAAAAAAAGTTATACGAATTAAAAAAATGGTTGCAACAATTTATGTAACTAAATTGATAATTAAATACATAATAACAATAACTTCAAAAATCTGTAACTGCTGATTTAATATTTGTTTTACTTCCTGCCCCGCATATCAAGGCAGGAATTTATTAAAATACTTTCATTAAGCAATTACATAAAATTTTATTAAAAATTAAGGACGAAATATGAAAATCAAACACCTCTTAACAATTTTAATTATAACTATGCTTATTATTCCCCAGATTTCATGTAAAAAAGAATGGGCTGCTAAAGTAGACGGCGAAACAATTTCAATGGAAGATTTTAACAAGTTTTATTATCTCCAGAGCAAAATGATGGCAAACCTGGAAACAAACGAAGAAGTTGATAAACTCGCAGAAAATCCGGCTTATGCAAATCATCCTCTTTTAAGTAAAGCAGGCTTCCTTGATCATATAATAGCCCAGAAACTTCTATACAAAAAAGCTATGAGTGATAAATCAATAGATAAAGATGAACTTAAAACTGTAATAGAGATGATAAAAATCCAGACTGCAGCACAGTATTATCTCGGGAAAAAACTGAAAGATAAAATCACGGTTTCGGATGAAGAAGTAACTGCTGTTTACAATCAGAATAAATCAAAATTTGCAGGAAGAACAGCAGACGAAGCAACCGCATACATCAAACAACAGATTTTTACTCAGAAATCAAGACAGGAAACTAATAAGTACATAATGGAACTTATTGCTGAAAGCAAAGTTGATAAAGACGGATTTAAAGAATCTATAAAAACTCCTGCAGAAAAAAAAGCTGAATAAAAAACATAATTTAATAACCATATCAAACACGGAAGGCGATGATATATATCATCGCCTTCCGTGTTTATCCTTACCGCAATAATTCAATTCATTACATAATATATCCGATTCCTGAAAAAGTAACAACTCAAAAACCGATGGTAAAATTGCTCCCCGCCGCGCCGAAAGCGAGGCGGGGATAAAGTATTATCTTTTTATGAGCAATTACCGGGAAAATTAAAAAAAATAATAAATTTACTATTGACTAATATATTGTTTTAATAATATATATTAAATTCAAATATTTTAAATGAGGTAGCTAAATGACATCGGTAAGCCATTTAAATAAAATAGTCATTTTCATTTTAACTTCTATTTTTATAGTATCCTGCAGTTCAAAAAAAGGACTGATATACTCTTCTGTCAAACTCTCACCTAATTCAAAAATTGCAGTTATAATTGATTCAGAAAATAATATCAAAAATGCAGTGCTGATTACATTCCTGAAGCAGGGATTCAGAGTTAAAGCGGTTAACGCTTCTGATTTATACACGATGAAGGATGTTTACGATATCTCTGATCTGAAAAAACTCTCATACAACATGTCAGATGACACTGTTTCAACTGTTCAGAAAACCTATGATAATATCTACAAACTTCATGTTTACAATTTTGAACTTAATAAAGCCGAAACACTGAAGCAGATCAGAACTGAATGGGATGTTGAATACATTGTCCTTCTTGATCTGAAAGAGTGGGAGAAAGTCAGCTGGGCAAGAGTTATAAATTTAAGAACATTTGAAATCGATTTTATAGAAAACTACCCCACGGCATATAATGACAATGTTCAGACAATTACAGATCATTTTATAAAAAACATAGCCGGGAAATAAAAATTGAAATGCCGGTTTATAAATATTGTCCTTAGCGCTGCCGTTTTTTTACTTACCGGAACCGCGGCATTTTCTGAAAGTGTAGCGTTCGGTTTTTTTATTAACGAGTCCGGCAATGACAATTTCAATTATCTTGAAAAAATACTACCCAATTCATTTGCCGGCACATTAAAGAACAAGCACAACTTTAATATAATAAAACCAGCACAGATCCCGTCTCTGATTACTGAAGAAAGCAGTTTTAAAACCGATTTTAAAGAAGGGGATCTGAAAAAACTGACTGAAAACGTTAGTGCAGATTATTTCATATACGGAACTTTTAAATCTCTTGATAACAATAGAATCCTGCTCAAAGTAAATGTTTACAAAAAAGGAACCTCGAGTGTCTTTCACTTTGAAGAGATCGGCTTTCTCGAAACCGAAGTATTCAAACTTGTTGATAATATTGCTCTGCAGATCAGCAATATCGCCAGCGAATCGGTAACATACAAAAACGAAAAAATCACTTCAAAATCAAAATTATCAGTCTTGACAAATATTGAGGGAGAGGATCTGAATACTCTCTATTTTGAATTTATGAAAGACGGATACAGACTCTCCGCTACACAGGGAAACGACATTTACGGTTTGATTGATGATGAGCAGATAAACAAATTTTATCACATCAGCGGAGTCAATGCATCATTTCACAGGATACATGATCCGAAAGAGATTGAACTGATGTATGGCACCTGGTCCGGTACTGATTATTACAGAAGTATTACTGAACAGAAAAATATCTACGACAGGCTCGCGTTCAATTATATTCAGACTAAAAATGATATTCTAAAGAAATTCAGAGAATCCGGCACCGACAATTCAGATTATTTAATAATTATCGGATTTGACAGCAGCAGGTCAAATGCATGGGTAAGATGCATCAATTTTAAAAATAATAAACTGATAATTACTGAAAGTGGAATTAAAGGTTCGTCAATTCCTGAAATTACAAAAAATGTAATCATCAGCCTGACAACCGGACTATCAGATAAAAAATAGATTTCATCTGCTTCTTAAAAGAACTTCGGATTCTTTGTATAATCCTGATCTACGATATGAGTCTATTAAAGCTTTTTTATAGATCCGATTTTGCCGGTCTGATTCAAAGGCATATTTTATATAACCGACGGACTCCTGCTGTTTACCCTTTTTTTCAAGATTAAGTCCTAAATAAAAAGATAACTCCGGCAGCATAAATGTGTTGTTCTTAACATAAGTAAGCATAGTCAACGACTCATCATATCGTCCCTTTTTATACAATGATACACCGTAAAAAAGAGCAGTATTAACATTATTAAGCATAATACCTTTTTCATAAAAAAATATCAGGTCACCGTAATGCCCGTCATAGTAGAGATTTTTCAGCATTTCTTCAAGAATCCGGTTTTCTTCCATGTATTCCACGGGAATCCCGGCAAAAATCTCTGCACCTTTTAAAGTATCCCCCTGCTGAATATAATTAAAGGCTGCGGTTTTTTTAAAATCAATATTTTCCGGATAAATAATTAAAAGTGGTTTTACAAAATTTTCAGTTCCGCTATAATTCTTTTCATCATACATTTTCCTGGCCTTAACAGCTAAATCTTTTTCGGTATAGAATTTACTGTAGTAAATTCTAAGATAATTGATATACACCCGTTCGCTATATTTGAAAGAAACGAAAACGCTAACAGATAAGAATATCAGAATCACTATAAATTTTTTCATTTAATTAAAAACCTCGAATTTCTGCATATATTTAAGCCTGGATTTGCCGATGAATAGCAATTTTACCACTGGTTTTTCAGTAGTTACACACCACGACGCTTATGGCGGAGGAAAAATATTCCACAAGTAAGTTTTAAACTTAATAATTGGTAGCAATTTATTTTTTTGGGGCCCCACGCTTCGCTTACACATCCCTGAAAATAATTCGCTACCTTGATAATTTCAATAAAAAAACAATATTTAATTCTTGAAATATATCAATATAAAAAATATTTTAACAAAAAATGAAAAAAAATTTAAATTAATGCTCTTCCAAGCGTATTAATAAATAAGGAAATAGAGAAATGAAGAGAGCAATATTTATAATCACTATTATGTTCGTTTCAGTATGTGATTATTCATTCGCCCTGACCGGCGATGAAGCATTAGCAAATTTCAGAGGAAGAATGAGCAGTATAGGGAAACTAACAGGAATAATCGCATGGTCCCATTCATCTGGAGAATCCTATACCGGAAGTTTCAAATATATGAGTCCCGGGAAAATTTTTATTAAATTCAGCAACCCTTCCGGGAAAACCATTGTATCAAACGGGAGAAGTCTCTGGGTTTATTCTCCAGGGAGCAATATCTGCGGTGTCCAGGATCTCGGCGGCGGCGGTTCAGGCGGCATAGCAGCACTTACAAGCGGTTACTTTGCCATTGTAACGGCTCAAGGGCCAGGGGGATACACCATTAAACTTAAAAGCAATGATAAATCCTTTTCTGAAATCATACTTATGGTGGATTCGACTTTTTTTCTTAAAAAAGCAATGCTTAAGTCAAAGAATGGCGGAACCTACAATTTTTCAATTTCTAATATAAATAGCGACGCCTCTGTAATATCAAGTATTTTCGATTTTAATGTACCGTCAAGTGCTCAGGTTGTTAAAAATCCCCTTAACATTAAATGAGGATCAAAAATTGAAAAGTACAAAAACAGTATTAACAATTATTACAGGTTTTATCTTCTCATCTTTTCTTTATTCTCAGGAGATAAGGGAAGAGGAGAGCCTGAATTATACTTATATCGGTCCTTCTGTTTCATACGCATATAACAAAGCTGAATACACCGACTGGTTTGAAACATCAACTGAATCAAAATCAATGTCGGGGATGACCATCTCCGGTGGTGCTTCGATTAATATTTTTGCCGATAATTTATGCGGCGATTTCCAGTTTAAATATGCCTACAGTAAATTCGACTTCACTCTGACAAATCTGGATTTTAGTATTTCGGGGAAATACTATTATGCTTTAAACGATACGGCTTCCATTGGAGCGGGCCCCGGTTTGTATTTCGAATCCCCTCCGTCTAACCGGAAGCATAACGGCAGTGCCGGATTACAAATTCCTGTTTCACTGCTTTTAAACACCACTGCAAATTCAAAATTATTTATTGATTTATACTCAAGGTATGGATCTTTCGGAATTGGAGTAAACGCAAAGTCAATCTCAGCAGGGGTTAATGTCGGATTCATCTACAAAGTCGGAAAGATATAGCAGATTATTACAAAACGCAGCTGTTCCTTCCGCTCCGTTCTTCTGCTATATAGTTCTGATAATATTAATTTCATACAGTAACATTACCGGTTTATATGGTCTGATTTTCACTTTACTAACCGCTGTTCTGTTTGTTCTCTCTCTAATTTTAACGGCTTTCAGATATAGAAACTATTTTAATAATAAAATAACTTTTTTACTCCACACTCTCTTTCTTCTGACGATTTCCGTAATTGTCTGCTTCTACCTGACCGGGCTAATAAAAAGCCTCATATCTGATAAAAATTTACCCGATTTTATAAGCAATGTTTCTGTAAAAATAGATAAGGTAAAATATAAACGTTATTCATCCGAACTACACTTCAGCACCCATGCTGATTCTGAATATAAATTACAAGGTATTCTGTATTTCCAGGGTGATCAGATCCCCGGCAAAGGAGACTTAATATTTATACATAAAAAAATATACAGAGTTAAACTTCTCAGTAATAATAATTTCAGCTCTTACCTTGTTTCACGCGGTATTCATTATACATCGGGAGCATCGGACAATGACATTACGTTTCTGCAAAAGAATAAAGTTTCTTTAGATGGAGTTTCCTCTGATATAGTTTCATTCGATACCTCTGTACAGAAAAATATTATTATGAGAATTGATTCTATTTTCCAAAAACCCGCTGCGGGTGTCATTAAAGCCCTCTTCACCGGGAACCAGAATTATGTTGATAAAAATGTAATACTTGCATACAGGAATTCAGGCGTGCTCCATACACTGGCCGCTTCAGGAATGCATGTTGGAATTTTCGCTGCAATACCGGCTTTTCTGCTTCTGCCGTTCTTCCGTAAAAATATTGCATTATTGGGATCATTTTTATCAGTTATATTTTATCTTTACATCACAGATTTGCCGATTTCACTTATTCGTGCCGTTATTATGTTCGGATTCTTTTATCTTCAGTCTTTGCTTTTCAGAAGTAAAAACATATTAAATAATCTGTTGCTTACCGGTTCAGTCATACTTGTAATTTCACCATGGGAAATATTCAGCCCGGGATTTCAGCTCAGTTTCGGTGCTACGGCCGGTATTATAATTTTCTATAAACAATATGTAAAATCACTGAAAAATCTCCCATCCTTCATTACCGGGACCATTGCTGTTACTCTCTCTGCTCAGGTTTTTACTATACCTATAATTATTTTCCACATGAATCAGCTCAATACTGCCGGTATAGTTTCAAATGTTCTGATAATACCATTAATATCAATAATTATGGGGGCTTCGCTCTTCTCTATTCTGATTTCTTTTATTTCGATACCTGCAGCTATATTAACCGGCTTAATTCCAGAATATATTTTCAGATTATCTCTAGTTATTACCGGTTTTATTTCGGACTTAAAACTTAATTTCTATGTTTACAACATAACGCTCCCTCTTTTTCTTTTAATGCTTATAAGTATAGTACCTCTAGTAAACTACAAGAAATTACAAAAAATGAAATTTTATCCGATTCTACTATCAATTATTCTCTGCACACTATACTTGAAAAAGAACTACAGCAGTAATGGAAAAGAGTTCCTGATAAAGGCCGGCGGTTCAACAGCAGAAATTAAAACTGAAAAAGAAAAACAGATTTTAAAAATCGATTTAGAAGAATCCGCAGATACTGAAAAGATTATATCCGAAATAATGATAAAAAATCCTGATATTAAAATAATAGAATTAACAAAAAACAGTAATTCGGGGCTTCTTCTTTCAAGAAAAATACTGAACGATTATATCATAGAAGAATACAGATTTTCAGGTATACCTAATATAAACCCCATGTTTAAAAAAATGATTTATCAGCTTGAAAAAGATAATGTAATTGTAAAATTTATTTAACTCAACCCCGGCTATTGTCGGTCCCTATCTTCGATGAAAAAAAGAAGGTTGCGTAAAAAGAAGTTTATTGCTGAAAAACACAATAAAATTTCTGTCTCAATGTACAAAAATTTGCAGAGAGACACAACACTTCATACTACGCATGAACTTGAAGATCAGTTTTTTTATATTGAAATTAAATAGTTATATCGTTTATTTAAATTAAATCGCCGATAAATACTTATATATAGTTAAAATAATTAAAATGATAAATACAGATAATAAAAAATACGCAGAAAAAATTCTGAATGGTGAAGAAGTATCTTTCTCATTCCGTTTCATTGACGAAAAATCTCTGATTCTTATTAATACTCTTATACTGAAGATTCTAGCTTCACAAGGTAATATCTTTCTTCTTGAAACATTGATTACAATTATCAGAGAAATAATTTTCAATGCATTCAAGGCAAATCTGAAAAGAATATATTTTGACAAGTCCGGAATAAATATAAACGACAGCGTTCAATACGATCAGGCAATGAAGAATTTCAAAGAAGACTACCTTTACAATCTAGAGAAGATTGAATCTGAAGTTACCACAAACCAGAACTATTATATACAGATTACCTTTGAGCTGAAAAATGGATTTCTGAATATCTCTGTTTTTAACAATGTTCAGATTGTTAAAGAAGAATTCGAACGAATTATGTCCAGGATTCAGCAATCAAAAATATCTCAAAATCTGGCAGATGCCTACAATGATGTATATGACCCCACAGAAGGAGCAGGTCTTGGTCTTGTACTTATGGTTTTCTTGCTGAAAAATTCAGGAATAGGTGCTGACAATCTTTCTATCAATCATAATTCCAAGGGTATAACTGTCAGTGTAAAAATACCAAAACAGCTTAAAGAAGAGATAATAATTTCTGATGTAAAAGAAAGAATATTAAAAGATGTGGAATCGCTCCCCACTTTCCCTGAAAATATAATTGAGCTTCAGCAGCTTTGCAATAGAAAAGAAGCATCAATCGATATGATCTCAGAACGTATTTCAAGAGACCCGGCACTTACTGCTGATGTTATAAAACTGTCGAATTCAGCCGGTTTTGTTCCCGGGAAAAAAATTTCAACTATCAAAGAAGCTGTTAAAATAATTGGACTAAAAAATTTATACTTTATCCTTACAGCAAGTACTGCAAAAAAAATTCTTAGTAATAAATATAAAAAATTTGAGCTGATCTGGGAACATTGCATCCGGGTAGCATTTTACTCAAGGCAGATTGCAAAACTGAAAAAGTTTGGAAATATAGCGGACTCTGCATTTATAACCGGACTTCTGCACGACATAGGGAAAATTGTTCTTCTTTCGGCGGATGATAATATTATCAATATAATATCAGAAATCACAAAAAACAAACAGCTCCGTTCATCATCAATTCTTGAAGAGATCTCTATTGGTATAAGTCATGCCGAAATCGGAGGTCTTATCGCGGAGAAATGGAACTTTCCGGATAACCTCAAAATGTCTATAACGAATCATCACTCCCCTCTCAATAGCGTAACTGAAAATAAAGATCTGACTTATATTGTGTACTTTGCAAACATGCTCTGCGGAATTGAAGTTAATAAGTATAACTATTATTACATAGAAACTGAAATTCTTAACTTCTTTAAAATCTATACGATGGAACAGCTGCATGATTTTCATCAGAAAATCAAAACCAGCTATAATGACCATCAGAAGCTGCCGGGATAACAGGTAATGCCGGAATATTTGATCACTGATTCCAGAAATGGTTTTAAAACTCTATCAATTATAGAAAATAAAACCGGGAAAGAAATTAAACTTCACTCTTCTTATGACCCCATTAAAGAAGCTGAACGAAGTATTGAAGCATTTGATAAGGGAAGGTCATCAATAATTGCAGTATCCGGTATTGCTCTTGGATATCACCTGATTGAGCTGAAAAAGAAATACCCCGGTATTAAAATAATCGCCATTGAAAAAGATAATGAAATTGTTGATCTCTGTCGTAATATATCTCCGGCAGCACTTGAAGGAATTGAAATTATAAATTCGGGCACTGACCCTGAATCTATTTTTGAAGGAATAGATCTCTCCTGTTTTAAAGGGATTGCACATTACATTCACAAACCCTCATATCAGCTTAATCCGGAATTCTATGATAAAACTATGAGCAGTTTAAAACTCCATATATCATCCCGAATCAGTGATCTCCTCACAAGATTTGAATTTGAAGAAAAATGGCTGCAGAACATTTTCCGTAATCTGAAGCATATGGAAAATGCTTCGAGCGTTTCAAAACTTTTCGGCAAGTTTCGCGGCCTTCCGGGTATAATCGTATCTGCAGGTCCATCGTTAAAATATAGTATTGATGATTTAAAAAAAATCCGGAATAAAGCTGTAATAGTTGCAGTTGACACTTCGTTAAAAATACTTAATAAACATAATATAAGCCCGCATTTTGTTCTCACTCTTGATGCTCAAAAATACAGTGTAAAACATTTCACAGGCGTTAATACGGATAACACCATACTCATCGCCGACATGGTAAGCTGTCCGTCTATAATGAGCACATTCACAGGCAGAAAAATTATCAGCACCACTTCCAAATATTACCAGAATTCCCATGGAGATATAGTCCGGGAGACCACTCCAGGGATAGACTGGATAGAGAAGAAAACCGGCCCGCTGGGAGATATACAATCCGGCGGATCCGTTGCAACCAGCGCTTTCGACCTGCTGCTTAATATGGGGTGCGACCCTATTATACTCACAGGTCAGGACCTGGCCTATTCAGGGAGAGAGTATCACTGCAGCGGAACATATCATAATGATGACTGGATCCCCCGCATAAACAGATTCAGCAACCTCGATACAATTAATCAGAATGTAATACGAAAAAGAAAAATTAAATATGTAAGAAGATATGGAGACAAGGATACTATAATTTCAGATTTTGTATTTGACTTATACAGATCGTGGTTTGAAGATTCAGCTGGAAGAATATCAGCATCAGTAATAAATGCAACGGGTGACGGATCGAGGATTAATAATACAAAAGAAATGAATCTGATTGATGCGGTAAAAATTGGCACTAACAAATCTGATCCTCAGTCAATAATAGAAAAGTTAATTCCAGTTAGTCCTCACGGCGATATAACAGATATCAGAAAATCTATTATGGGTGAATTTAAGAAAATTGAGAGTCTTATTGATTTGACCGAATCAGAGACACCCGATGAAAATACCATAGAAAAAATAAATAACCTTCTTGAAGATGATGATACACATTCTTTATTAAAACCGCTTATGAGAAAGTCTCAGTTTTATATCTCCAGACATACTTTTAAAGCGGACAAATCCAGGGATATTATTTATAATGACGTTAAAGTGTCAGTACGTAAAATGAAAGAAATTTTAAAAGGATCGGGGATGATGGAGTAGTTTGATATGAGACGAATAAAACTTTATATGATAATTTCTTTAATAATGCTTAATTCAGTTTATGGATATTCAGCTGCGCGTGTAGACTGGATTAACGGCCTGATAATATCTACCGGCAGCAGCAGCATGGCTATTGACGAACATGGTTCACCAGTTGATATGGAAACGGGAAAGCAGCTATCAATTTCTAAAGCAAGAACTATATCATATGAAAGAGCAAAAGAAAAAGCATTATTTGAAGCAATCAAGTTAATTGGAGAAATTCAGGTTGATACCGAAAAAAAAATAAAGGAACTTGTACTTAATGATCAGACGGTCCGGAAAAACATTCCGGAAGCAATAGAATCATACTCCCGTTACAAGGAAAAACCATCAGGCTATCTAACCTCGTCATGTGAACTTAGTTTCAGTTTAGGCTATCTCTTAACTGCTATCAACTACACTTTCCCCGGTGACAGTTTCCCTGAAAGAAATGATATTGATATTTCAACTCTTTATTCATCTTTAATCGTAGATGTCAGAGGACTTGGAATAAAACCGATGCTGCTCCCCACTATTGTAAATGAAAACGGTCTTGAAGTATATAGTAAAAACTTTATCAATCCATCCGATGCGGTTAAATATAACACAGTATCATACGTTTTTTCTGAAAAAGAGGCACTTAAGCATAAGAAAGCAGGTAAACATCCGCTTATCACGGCTGCTTTAAAAAATTTGAACGGTAATCCAGTAGTTTCTGATAATGACTTAAAAAAGATATTCAGTAATAAAAAAAATATTGAATATTTAAACAAATGTAGAGTAATATTCATAATAGACAGGTGAAAAAATGAATCCGGTTCTTAAAATATTAACATCAGTTATTATATCTTTAAACAGACTAATTGATTCAATGAGTATGAAAACCATTGAAACGATCAGAAGAACGTTCTTTTTTGTTACATTTCTTTTTTGCATGATAGGTCTATTTGTTGGATATAATATGGGTACTAAATCCGCAAAAATCAAAAGCGACCCCCTTGCAGAATTCGTTAATGATACATTTAAAATTGATATTAACAAAGAGAAAGCTGATGGAGATTTTTCAAGTTTACTTGAAAGTGAAATTATCAATGAATCGACTATGAATAACTTCAGTAAATCGGAATTTCCCACACGAGAGAATCTTAATCCTGAATTAAGCATGGGAGTAATCGAGTCTGAAAACAAGATTCCTGAACCTGATATTATGAATAAACCATTCAAACCGGAAACTCCAATTGAAGAACAATACAATACAAGCCGACTTCAGAATGAACAATCAGTAAAAATACTCGAGAAACCTTTTACTGAAAATAAAACTGAAAACATGCTAATCAACAAAGATGAGAAGAAACCGCCCATTCCGGTAAAACAGAACGATAATAAAAATATTATTCAAATTCTTGAAAAAGGAAAGACTGTTATACCAGAACCGATAAATAAGGATACCGGAATTATAAAATGAAAAAACTGACTGCTGTTTTGCTTATATTTATAATTACATCCGCCTACTCCAAGGATTATCGTAAAACTGAAGAGATGATAAATAGTATTCTTGCCGAAGAAACCACTAATGCCGCAAAAAAAACAGAACCCGAAACAAATATTCCAGGCGATAAACAAAATAAAACAGATGACACTGGTAAAACTACTGATGAAGAGAATAAAAATAAAAATAGTGCCATGTCCGGGAATGACGAAGTTCTTCTGAAAACAGGCATCCAGCTTTATGAGAGCGGTCTCCTCGATCATTCAATTTTACGTTTTAATGATCTTATAAAGAATTATCCCTCAAGTCCATTTATGAATAATGCAAGGATGTGGGCTGGTAAAATACATTTAAAAAAATATCAGTATGATGACGCAATAAAACAATTTGATGAAATTAAAGAACAATCAGGGGAATACCCCGCTTCACTCTATTACAAATCTGAAGCTTACAGATACAAAGGTGACCTGATCAATGCAATAGAGCATTATCAGAAACTTTCATCGTCATACCCCGATCACGAGCTTGCCGATAATGCCATACTCTCATCGGGCAGGCTTTACCTGAACAGCGGCAAAGGTTACCAGGCTCTAGAGTCGGCAATAAGGATCATCCGCAATTACAAAGATAGAGAAACCGTTGATGACGCCTACTATCTTATAGCAAAAATATATGAAAAAGATCCGATTCTTAAAGATCTTGAGATGTCGCGGACATTCTATAAAACTTTTATCCGGAAATCAGAGCAGAATATTAAACATTTTTCAGATTCCCCTCTCATACCGGCAGTTAAAAATGACCTTCATCATCTTGAAAAAACCTATTTTAAATTTGAGAAGTAAATTCCCTGCGATTAAATTTACCCTCTTTTTTCCTTGACACTTGCTATTCAGAGTATTCTTTTATATTATATATGTAATTATTCGTAAACTCAACCTAATAAATAAAGCTCAATTCTCCCCGCCGCCAAAGGCGGCGGGGAGAGACAATATTCAATTTTTCGCTCTAATGGGCAGTTCCAATAACTCAATTTTTACAGGGTCAAAGGGGCGGTAGCCCCTTTATAAGCCCCGCAGGGCTTCCTGCGGTCCCGAAAACGGAGTTTTTGGGACCGCTCTAATATCAATGTTAAAAAATAAACTTTGATATTATAAAAAATTTACTGGAGTAGTATTTTTAAAAAGGACTATAATGATTGATATTTATTCCCTTGACATTGAAAAACTCTACGCCAGCACCGATTTGTCTCCGCATATGGAAGATTACATTGAAACTATTGCCATACTGGCGGAAAACAATAAAGTTGTCAGAGTTAAAGATATTGCCGCCCTTCTGAAAATCAAAATGCCCAGCGTAACATCCGCACTTAATAAGCTGAAAGAACTGGAACTAATAGATTATGAAAAATACGGCTACATCGAGCTTACTGAAAAAGGAACAATAATCTCTAACCGTGTATTAAGCAGGCATCTATGCCTTAAAGAATTTTTCAGCAGAGTTTTAAATATTTCTGAAAATCAGTCCGAAGCTGAAGCTTGTAAAATAGAACACCATATAACACCGGAAACCTGCAAGCGTATTCATAAACTTCTTATCTATATAAATTCAGATAAAAAAAGAAAAGAAGACTGGCTTAAATACCTTAACAGATAAGTTTAAAATTAAATAATATTTAACTGTGAATAAAATTGTTACTGCTCAAAAAACGGCGACGTTTTCTCTCCATCACGACTTCTGCGCGGCGGAGAGAAATTTTATCACTCATTTGTGGCAGTAACTTAAAATTATACTAAAAAAAAGAGACTGCCAATGGCAGTCTCTTTTTTTTAGTATATTATATTTAACTACTACTTTTCACTTTTCTTTTCTTCAATCTTTTTCAAAACTTTTTCCTGAACATCTTTTGGAGAAGGAACATACTTATGGAATTCCATTGAATAGTTCGCCCTGCCGCTTGAGATATTTCTCAACTGTGTAGCGTAACCAAACATCTCCATAAGAGGAACAAAACCGTTAAGCTTTTGAGCACCCTTTCTGTATCTTCTCATAGACTCGATTTTCCCTCTTCTACGATTTATATCGCCTATTACGTCACCAATATAATCATCAGGAGTATTTACTTCAAGTTTCATCAGAGGCTCAAGAAGAATAGGATTAGCCTTTAAAAAAGCCTGTTTAAAAGCAATTGCAGCACAGATACGGAAAGCCATATCTGAAGAGTCAACATCATGATACGATCCATCTAGAAGAACAACCTTGACATCAACAATAGGGAATCCTGCAAGAATACCCTTGGCAAGAACAGGTTCAATTCCTTTCTGAACTGAAGGTATAAACTCCGTAGGAATTGCCCCACCTTTAATATGGTCAACAAACTCAAAACCTTTACCTTCGTTCGGTTCAATTCTCAGTACAACATGAGCATATTGTCCCTTACCACCAGTCTGTTTAGCATGCTTGTAATTAACGTCCTGCTCAACTGTAATCGCTTCTCTAAAAGCAACAGAAGGTTCACCGACTATTGCTTCAACACCAAATTCATGCTTAAGCCTGTCAACCATGATCTCCAGATGAAGTTCACCCATACCGGCAATTATAGTCTCATTTGTCTCATCGTCATGTCTTACACTGAAAGAAGGATCTTCCATGGTAAGTCTTCTAAGTCCTGCGCCAAGTTTTTCATCCTCTTTTTTTGTCGGAGGGGTAATTTTTAACTCGATAACTGCCGGTGGTATAAAAATATTTTCAAGATAAAGCGGATGCGCAGGATCACAGAGAGTATCTCCTGTTTTAGTGAATTTCATCCCTATAAGAGCAACGATATCTCCAGGTCCGGCAACTTCAACATCTTCCCGGTCGTTTGCTTTTATCTTTAAAATACGTCCGATTCTCTCTTCTTTATCTTTTGTTGAATTTAAAACCTGCATACCGGTTTTCATCTCACCTGAATAGATCCTCACAAAAGTCTGCTGGCCGACATAAGCATCATTTATCAGTTTAAAAGCAAGCCCGCAAAAGGGATCTTTTTTATTAGGATGTCTTGTATGAGTTTTTTCCGGATTATCTATATCGAGACCAATTGTTGACCCGACATCTATCGGAGAAGGAAGATAAGCAACAATAGCATCGAGAAGCAGGTGAACACCTTTATTTTTGTATGATGAACCGCAGAATACAGGAGTGATCATTACTTTAAGAGTAGCGTCTCTGGCAGCTTTTTTCAGCATCTCAGTTTCTACATCTTTTCCATCAAGGAAAAGTCCCATGATTTCTTCGTTATAATCTGCGATTTTTTCAATAAGAAACTGTCTCGCCTCTTCCAGCTGTTCTTTATATTCATCAGGAACCGGAATTTCTTTTTTTGTATACTCTTCAAAAACATAAGCTCTTCTTTCTATAACGTCTATTGACCCCACGAAAGTATCTTCAACACCTATCGGGATATGAAAAGGAACCGGATTTGCATCGAGATATTTATCCATCTGACTTACAGCTTCGTTGAAATCAGCACCAATTCTATCCATTTTATTTACAAATGCAATTCTTGGAACTTTATATCTGTCTGCCTGATTCCAAACAGTCTCACTCTGAGGCTCAACCCCTGAAACCGCACAGAAAAGCGCAACCATACCGTCAATAACACGAAGGGATCGTTCAACCTCTACTGTAAAATCCACGTGTCCGGGAGTATCAATAATATTGATCTGATGATCATCCCATACGCATGAAATAGCTGCAGAGGCAATTGTAATTCCTCTCTCCTGTTCCTGCTTCATAAAGTCCATTGTTGCAGCACCGTCATGAACCTCACCCAGTTTCCTGGTTACACCGGTAAAAAAAAGTAATCTTTCAGTAGTAGTTGTTTTTCCTGCATCGATATGCGCTGCAATACCGATATTACGAAGTTTTTGTAATGGCATATATACCTCACCTGTTTATAATGACATAGTTATTTTAATTTATTTTTTTCCAGTGCGGCTTCAATGAAGACTTACCTATTATAAAGCTGGACAATAATAATAAATTTTTAAATATTATTTGAGTCAGAATGGCATATTCGAATCAGCAGTAATATATGTCAAATTATTTTTAATCAGCTGAAATTTTTAATAAATCCAGCTGTATTTGCGAATTCTGCGCCGCGGCTGTTCCAGGATGAGCTTCAATAATATACTTAAAAATACCTTCAGCCTTAGTGCTGAAACCCATTTTATTATAGCAGATCCCTATCTGAAAATATGCATCAATACCCTCATCGGTACCGCTGAACTCCTGATATAAAGTCCTGTATGCATCTATCGCCTTCTGATAATTAAAATACCTGATATGAATTTCAGCAATTTTTTTTAAAGCTTCATTGCGGTGGATACCATCAAAATAAATCTCAAGATATTCATTAAACTCATCCAAAGCACGGTTAAATCTTTCCAGTTTATAAAACTCCATGCCGTTCTGAAATTTCATATCATCGGCTACTTTTTTTAAATTTGCCAGGCCATTAGTCTCTTCAGCAGAAAAACCGCCTTGAATACTAATAATTAAAAAAAATATAACCAGAAAATTAGATATTTTCATATACCCTCTTTTATATTATGTCACATTTATTATCGGAACAACAATTTTTTTATGTAGCGAATTATTTCGGTTACAGCATTAAACGCTGTAACCCCAAAAATAGATTGCCAACTACCATAATTCATTAAAACAAAACATAAGTTACTTGACAAACATTTTTTATATTGAGTTTATTAAACATATTAAATGATAAATTTCTTAAATGGTATAAATGTTAATGAAAAAAATTATAATTATTGAAGATGACATGGTCATACGGGAAAGCCTTAAAGAGATTCTCGAGATGAATAATTATGAAGTTCTTGCCGCAAACAGCGGAGTAGATTTAATAAAAAAAATAAACGAATTCCTCCCGGACATACTAATTACAGATATTATAATGCCCGATAAAGACGGAATTGAAATCATTATTGAAGCGAAAAAATTATACCCGAATATAGTTCTTATAGCTATTTCAGGAGGAGGGAGAATAGATTCCGAAAGTTATCTGAATACTGCCAAATATTTAGGGGCCGATGCCACTTTAAAGAAACCATTTACACACGCTCAGCTTCTTGATCTACTTAAGAACTTTACAGAATAAAAAAACTCCATATGCCGGAACTATTAAGCTGACCTTTATTCAGATTTAAAATCTACTCTTATTACAATTACAAAACATGACCGAATTCAATATAAGAAAAGCTCATTTCACAGACATTGAACCAATTCTAGAAATTGAACAGGAATCAATTAATTCCTGGACTCCCAACCAGTTTATCAATGAATTAAGTAATGAATTTTCTACTTTTCTTGTTTGTGAATATAATTACTCAATAACCGGCTATATAATTGCATGGAAAGTCGCAGATGAAATACAGCTTAACAGTATTGCGGTAAAAAAATCTTTCAGAAAACATGGGATCGGAAGCAAACTGCTGTCAGCAGTTTGCGAAGCTGATTCAGGAAGATCGTTCACATCGGTTTTTCTCGAAGTAAGAAGTGGAAACAACGATGCAATTAGTTTTTATACAGATAATGGCTTTACAAAAACAGGGCTCAGAAAGAAATATTACAATGATGACGACGCAGTTTTGATGGAGAAAAAATTATAAATGAAAATAAAAAGTGCTGAATTTCTGAAAAGCTGTACAAATCCTTCTCATTTTCCAGGATACGATTATCCTGAATTTGCATTCTTCGGAAGATCGAATGTTGGAAAATCATCTCTTCTTAATATGATATTAGGTCAGAAAGATCTTGTAAAAACAGGTTCGCGCCCGGGAGTCACCCAGACGGTTAATTTTTTTGTAGTAAACGGCAGCCGTTCATTTGTGGATCTTCCCGGTTTCGGATACGCGAAACTCCCCATGTCTATAAGGAAAAAACTGTTTCCAATGGTAAAAGAATATATCGAGAAGAGAGAAAATCTCAAACTGGCATTTCTGCTTATTGACGTAAGAAGGGTTGCCGGCGATTACGAACAGGACATCATAGAACTGCTTGCAGAAAATAATGTACCCGTGGTTATCACTCTTACAAAATGCGACAAGCTTTCAAAAAATCAGAGAGTAAAACATATCAATGATATCCAGAAGTCACTTGGAATAGAGAGAAATTCAATATTTCTCACTTCTTCCGAAACTAATGAAGGGAAGAAGGAACTTTTGATGCTGATTGATGAATTCGCAAACTCGAAGAAACAATCTATAGCTGAGTCATCAGATACATAATTCTGCTGGCTTTCTCCTTAGGGAAAAGAGTCATGAGGTATGATGTAATACTCATTCTCCCGGCAGTTTCAGCATCGGCATCCATCTGACGCAGAACATCAATTATCAGAGGATCATCCCAATTCAACATTATCTTAACAGCATCTTCCGGAGGCATGTTTGAAACTTTATTGGAAAGCACAATAACATTCTTTCTGTATCCGGAATCTTTCTTTCGGTCATTTTCAAGCTTTTTCTGCTCAAGCTCAAGTCCCTTTCTTATCTGCTCAAGTTTATCTCTTTCTGAACTTATCTCTTTCTCTTTTTCAGCCAGAAGCGCCTCTCTCTTATCAAGGTCTTCAATCCGTTCAATCAGTTTTTCCTTCTCTTTGCCGAACTCCTCTTTCTCTATAAGTGATGGCTCGTCACCCGCAGCATCAAGAGATAGGGCCTCCTCGCCCTTTAATAAATTCATTTTAGACCCAAGATTGATAAGGCCGATATTATCAAGCCAGAAAACACCGACTCCAGCAAGAAAAATTATAAGGACAACAAGATATATTATTTTTGATTGATTGGAAACAGCCATTGTTTTTACTCCGTTCTATATTTCTTAAAAATATTTTTTTGAAATTATTCCTTTTTGAATTGAAGGCGCCGATTTATATCTGCACCTTCAATTTATCAACTACTTACCGCTCTCTTGTTTATAAAGGTTTATTACTTTTTTAACATACTCTTTAGTCTCTTTAAAATCAGGGATACCACCAGCTTTATCAACATTCCCCTGCCCTGCATTGTATGCCGCAAGCGCCAGTTTAAAACTCCCCTTATTATTATCAATGAGGCTCTTCAGGTGTGAAACTCCCCCTTTTATATTCTCTTCAGGATTAAAGGGATTTTCGACTCCAAGTCCCATCGCTGTCTCAGGCATGAGCTGCATGAGTCCCATGGCGCCTTTAGGAGAGAGCGCCTCGGGATTATAGTCAGATTCCGCCTGAATAACCGACCTGACAAGTGGAGCTGGTACCCCCTTCTTCCTTGAATAATAATTTACAATTTTATCTATATCACTCTTTGAAACACTTCCCTCTTCATAAACACCCATATCATTGTCGAGAAGACTCATTGCTTCATCTGTCATTCTGCCGAAAGCCGGATCGCTTACACCATCGGCAGCAGCAGCTTTCGGCGGGTTCATACCAAATCTGCTTTTAATTTCATTGATTCTTGCCATAACATTATACATATCTTCAATCATAAAAACCTCGCATTACTATTGAATAGCCGATACTTCGACCGTATGATTTCATGCATAAAAACAGATCATCAGAATTCATTACATCAATCTCCGGTGATAAAGCTTCTGATTCATATCATCATTCTCTTTAGCAATCTCTTTATTAAATTCATATTCAAACTCTTCGAGTTTACGCTCTTTGAGTTTTTCGACTATTTTTTTATCTCTTGACGCGGCTACAAGTTTTTCTCTAATCCGGTCGACTTCCGGTTGATAAGATTCAATCCTTATCTCTGCTTCGAGAATAGCCTTGCGTGCTACATCGGTATATCTCAGAATAGACATCATATGATCGGGTTGAAACTGCCCTTTTTTTATAATATCACTATATTGATTTTCATAACGGCTTATCTTACTTCTAAGTTCATCCTGCAGAATCCGCTCTTTATTCTGAAGAGCCAGAACTTTCATAAGTTCGTTTTTTATCTCCTTCTCTTTTACTTCTCTTATATCAAGAAGTTTCTGAAGCGTAAAACGGAACTTTTTCAATTAATAACCCTACCTTAATACCTGGGCAAAAGCAGGTGCTTTAGTCGCCGAAACGGGTGCCTTGATCTTCTTCTCTTCCGGCATCATCATAGAGATAAGCTTTTCTCTTATCTTTTCGAAATAATCCTGCTCATATATGCCCTGCTTCAGAAAACTATTCATCTCATTTATCAGACTCATAGCTCTGTCGACAACCGGATTTGCCCCACGGACATAACCGCCAAGATTAATAAGATCCTCGGCGTCAGTATATGCTGCAAGAAGTTCACGGAACATCGAAGCAGCTTTGAGGTGTTTCTCGTCTACAACATCTTTCATACATCTCGATACCGAAGCAAGGACGTCAATAGCCGGATAATGGCCTCTGTTCGCTAATTTACGGTCAAGTACGATATGACCGTCAAGTATACCCCTGGCAGCATCGGCAATAGGTTCATTCATATCATCCCCTTCGACAAGGACACTGTAAAAACCTGTTATACTCCCTCCAGAAGAGCTCGTACCGGCACGTTCTAGAAGTTTCGGCATCATGCTGAAAACGGAAGGGGGGTATCCCCTGGTTGCGGATGGTTCACCGGCGGCAAGACCGACTTCACGCTGTGCCATGGCGAATCGCGTTACTGAATCCATAAGAAGGTTAACAGCCATCCCCTGGTCACGAAAATACTCACCAATAGCATGAGCTAGAAAAGCTCCACGGAGCCTTATCATCGGAGGCTGGTCCGAAGTAGCCGCAACAACAATAGAACGCTTCAATCCATCGGGTCCAAGTTCTTTCTCCACAAAATCTTTTACTTCACGCCCTCTTTCACCTATGAGAGCAATTACGTTTACATCAGCGTCTGTGTAACGGGCAATCATACCTATAACCGTAGATTTTCCGACTCCTGAGCCTGCGAAAATTCCGATACGCTGACCACGCCCGATAGTAATAAGAGAATCAATTGATCTTATCCCCACGGAAAGAGGTTCTGTTATTACTTTTCGATCAAGAGGATTAATCTCTTTCCCTTCGACAGGATATTTCTGTCTTGTGAAAATTTCACCTTTCCCGTCAAGTGGTTTACCCACACCGGAGATGACTCTGCCGAGAAGCTCTTTCCCTACGGGGACCATGAGTGAATTCCCCACGGCGTAAACTTCCGCTCCTGCGACAACCCCTTTCATGTCACCAATAGGCATAAGTATTACTCTGTTTCTATTAAAACCGACAACTTCAGCATAGAGATACTGACTTGGACCTGTTCTAATTCTGCAGAGATCACCATACTTCACGGCGGGACCTACAGACTCAATAGTAAGGCCTACAATTCTTTCCACAGTCCCTGTAAACTTGATGACTTCAAGATCATCTATGATATCTTTATATTTAGAAAGAACATCAATCTTTTCATGTGGAAGTATATTTATCAATATTATGTCTCCTTATGTTACTGAAAAATCCTCTAAAAAACATTGTATTAAATCAGACCCGCCCTAACCAGCCCCCTAAATCCCCCGGAGGGGGACTTGAAGATAATTTCAAAAAAAATTCATTTAATACACAGCTCTTTTGTAAGTCCCCCTTCGATTTAGGGGGCTGGGCTTTACAGAATAATCGCCCCCCTCTTTTTCTTCCATATTGAATATGCTTACAACGTACTGGTGTTTCTTATCGCTTCTTCTATCGCATCAAGCTGAGTTGAGATACGTGCGTCAATTGCACCAACGTCGGTTTCAATGATACAGCCCCCTCTCTCAACTCTTGAATCTTCATAGATATTGACTTTCTTAAGTGATTCCATCATCTTAATGAGTTCATCTTTATGTGCAGTAGTCATGTCAAGATCGGCAAAGTTAACACGAATATCGATTCTATCCCGGTCTTTAACACGTTTGATCGCTTCTTTAATATTATTGATTACGACTTCCCGTCTTTCAACGATTTCATCTTTAATAACCTTACGCGCTATCATAAGAATCATCTCAGTCATGAGCTTTTCTGATGATTTAATAATATCATCTCTAATATCAACCGCTGTTGATACAATTGTACCGAGCCTGTCTATCAGACGCATTACCTCGGCCTGTCCCTCTTTATAACCCTCTTCACGTCCCGCCTCATGACCCTTCATGTAAGCGTCATGTTCTATCTCTGAAACTTTTTTTTCAGCTTCGAGAATAATTTTCTCGGCTTCAAAATTACTTCTCTCAACTTCCCGTTCAGATTCAGAACTGTGGCGCTCTTTCTCTATCTTTATCTGTTCCCTTACTTTTTCAAGCTCGGAGAAAGCGATTGCCTTGCCGTCTTCTTCTATCTTACGGGCACGTTCCCTGGCCTGGTCCAGCATGAGTTTAACTTCTTCTTCAGTTTCACGCCTGTAACGCTCTAACTCGGCCTCCATCTCTTCTATAGATGGCCCCTGGTAGATATCTATTGGATTGCCCGCTTCATCCATTTCAAATTCATGATAATCTTCTGTATCGATGAGATTCTTCTGGTATTTAGCCGGCAGCTCCACCTGTTTAACAGTTGTTATATGCTGGATCTCTCCAGGTTTAAACACTAACTTAGACAACTAGTTCCTCCTCGCCTGTTCTGGCTACGACTATCTCACCTGCATCTTCAAGTTTTCTTATTATATTAACGATCTTCTGCTGAGCCTCTTCAACGTCACGAAGACGTATTGGCCCCATGAAATCCATATCTTCACTGAGGAGCGACGCGGCACGTTTAGACATATTCCGGAATATTTTTTCCTGCACCTCATTATCAACACCTTTAAGAGCTTTTGCAAGTTCCTGTGTGTCAACCTCACGAAGTACCTTTTGAATTGACCTGTCATCAAGAAGAACAATATCCTCGAATACGAACATACGTTTCTTGATCTCTTCCGCGAGTTCAGGGTCTTCTTCTTCAAGAGCTTCAATAATGATCTTTTCAGTACCACGGTCAACATTGTTGAGAATCTCAACAACTGTATCGATACCTCCCGCCTGAGTAAAGTCCTCACTGGCAAGAGTTGAAAGTTTTCTTTCAAGAACCCGTTCAACTTCCCTGAGTACATCAGGAGAGGTTCTCTTCATCTCTGCGATACGGCGGGCAACGTCGGCCTGCACATTATGAGGAAGCTCGGCAAGAATCTGCGCGCTCTTCTGCGGGTCGAGATAAGCCAGGATAAGCGCTATCGTCTGAGGGTGCTCACCCTGAATAAAGTTTAAAAGATGTGAAGGATCCGTTCTTCTGATAAAGTCAAAAGGTCTTACCTGAAGCGAAGAGGTAAGCCTGTTTACAATATCTATCGCTTTTTGTGTTCCGAGAGCTCTTTCAAGAATATCACGGGCATAATCGATACCACCCTGAGTGATAAACTCCTGAGCCATCATCATTTCCTGGAATTCCTGAAGAACCTTATCTTTATCATCGGGCTCAATTTTATCCAGTCGGGCAATTTCAAATGTGAGCTGTTCTATCTCGTCTTCACGGAGATGTTTGAATATCTCAGAAGAGATATCCGATCCGAGAGAAACGAGAAATACCGCAGCCTTCTGCCTTCCCGTCAATTGAGATTTTTTAGACTGAAGCATTTATTAACCCCGCAACATAAAAAGAAAAAATACAAGCCGATACTGAATATCGGCCTGGAAGCATATTATATAGTAATATATCGGCAGAAATCCGCCATTGTCAAATTAAAAAAACTACTCTTCCGCAAGCCATGTGCGTAAAAGCTGTGCCACATCATCCGGCCGCTCCTTTGCAAGCTGAAGCGCGCTCTGCTGAAGTTCAAGTCTTGCACGCTCTTCAAGTGAAAGTTCAACATCGATCCCCTCCTCCTCTGCGGCTTTAAGAGCTGCTTCACGCATTCTCTGCTGTTCGAGAGCAAGAGCCTCCTCCCGCGCGCGTCTTCTTCTTTCGAGTTCCTTCTGTACAGCCCTGAAGAGAATAAACCCTACAAAAAGCGCTACTACACCGATAAGAGCTGCAAGTAGAAGCATTTTCATCTGCTCTTTCTTTCTGTACTCTTCTCTTAATGAGTTCCAGTAACCGGCCCTGTCGAACATTATATTCTCAACAGCAACCTGATCACCCCGCGCATCGTCAAAATTTATGGCTTTTTTAACCATATTTTCTGCTTTTTTAAGATCCTCAGGTGTCAGAGGTGTCTGAATAGGCTTTTTTACCGGATCAAGATCATATTCGCCATTAGTAAGACGAGGGAGATCCTGCACTCCATCAATAGCAATAGCCACAGAAACTCTGGTTATATCAAAAGGATCTCTAGTGATTGATCTTGTGGTCTTGTTTATAGCATTATTTTCGATATCTTCAGATTTATCATACTTTGAAAACTGATCGTCACTGGCTTTATATCCCGGAGGTGTATTCCCTTCGGTACCGGCCGGACCTTGAGGATTCCAACCATGACCTTGAAAATTTTCTTTTGTATTCTTTTTTGATACGATAAGTGAATCCTGAATCTTACGCTCCGAATAAGGAGTTTTCGGATCATCGGGAACCATTGTTATAGGTGTATGCTCGGTCTGTTCTTCTGTAATTTTATCCCAGTTGAATTCCATATTGAGCCTGACAATCTGAATTCTGTCAGCAGAGTAAATACGCTCAAGACCGTCACGAATATCCTTGAGAAGTCTTATCCTGGCTTTCTCTTCAATTTTTTTTCTGAATTCAATGATTGTGTACTCTTTCTTTTCATTTTCGAAATCATCATCAAAATCAGATATTATTTTACCAAATTCATCAGTAACAGTTACATTCTCAGGTTTAAGTCTGGGACCGACTGCACGGGAGACAAGGAAGGTTATACCTTTTATCTCCTTCATACTGAGTTTGTCATAACCAGGAGCAAGATGTACGGTAACTGCAGCGGTGTAAGGAGTCTGCTGATCGGAGTAAATACTATCATCAGACATTGCGATTTCTATTGAAGCCTTATCCACATTCGCCAGAGATTCTATGTGTCTCTGAATCTCTCCACGAAGTGCCCGCATATACTTGACATCAAGCTCTCTATCTGTCTCGGTCCAGCTTGAAACATCAAAGAGTTTAAATCCGGGAATCCCCTTCGGGAGCAGATTCTCCTGCGCAAGACGTGTAACTATAACCGGTCTCTCCAGAGGTTTTACAAAAATTGAAGTGGTTCCTGAAGTTTCATAAAAAAAGCCCATTTCATCGAGCTTCTTTGTCATCTGACCGAAATCATCTGCAGGAAGATCTGCAAAGAGAAGAGCATTCGGTTCAGCACTGGAGACTGAAAAAAGTACTACAAATGCAACTATTACTACGGCAATAACTACACCGACAATTATTCGTTTTGAACGGTCAAGTTTACTGTAAATCTCTTTGACCTGTTCCATAAATTTATTGAAAAATTCGCCCATCTGCCCCCTCCGGATAAGGAACTTAAAAAATCGTAAACTAATGTGACATAATACTTTTTATAAAGAACATTATAAAAATGTCAATTAATTTCCTGATAAATAGACAAATAATGTCTATTTATACCGGTTATTCTTCAAATTAAAGCATAGATTGAGGTTTTTCGGAGAATTGACTGCGGATATCGGAATATCACCGGGAAACCACATATTCCGAAGGATTTTCCCGCATGGTAAAAAACATATAACGTGTATCAGGGCAAGGGGCAACAGGCCCCTGCATAGTATCGGCTCTGACACACTGAATCTTCGAGCGATGCTCTGACCCCGTCCTCACTCTACACAATTACCGTATTACTATCTTAAGTTTATTAATTCTCTATAAGCATTAAGCGCGCCGTCTCTTACAGCCTTAGTGAGACCTAATGCGATTTCAGCCTTCTGGGTAGCGACCATTACCTGATGTATATCAACAGATTCCGGCTTGACGATCATCTGCTGCATAAGTGATTCGGCATCAATCTGCAGGTCGTTAGTTTTCCCTATTGCTCCGTTGAGCATATCGGCAAAGGAGCCGGAAACATCATCCTGCGCACGCTGTATTTTCGGTTCGCCTCCAAAATGGAGAGGATCTGTTGTTTTAAGATTTACTATGTGACCTGAAATGGCATTAATCATTTTAAAACACTCCTTTTCTATATGTGATGAATCCTGAGAACTATTTTCTTTAAAAACGGGTTAGCCCGCGTATTTCATTTCCACTTTTGAATCAATTGAATACTCATTTTCGATTCTGCAGATCTTTTCAGATTTTTTTGAGTTTATCCTGCCGGAAAGTTCATGTGATATCTTCACTTCATTAATTTTCATGTTTTCTCTAAACATTATAAGCCTCCTTATTATGCACCGACTCTGCCAATCTCAAGAGCCTTTGCGAACATCGATTTTGCGTTATTTACAATCATTACATTTGCTTCGTAAGATCTTGTTGCAGAGATAAGATCAGTCATCTCTGTTACGATATTTACATTCGGCATCCGGACATAACCCTTCTCCGGACCGGTTAATATTGCATCAGGATGAGATGGGTCAAAAACAAGTCTAAACGGTGCGTCATCCTTCTCAATTTTTACAATTCTTACACCTTTACCAAGACCATGCTCTATTGCCTCAGGAACCATGGGAGACTTGTAATCGGGCCGTATATTAATAGGAGCAAAAATCGCTCTTTTCCTGGCGTAAGGACCGTCTCCCTCGGTTGTACGCGTTGTTGACGCATTAGCTATATTATCACTTATAACATCCATTCTAAGTCTCTGTGCAGTAAGACCGGTGGATGCAATATTAAAACTATCAAACATTCCCATAT
>JBBRFT010000019.1:0-27640 GCA_038241375.1 Spirochaetota bacterium | reverse complement strand
CGCGGCAATTTTGAGTTTTCTAAAAGATCGCTCTCCGGGTCCACCTGGATAAGTAACCGCATTTGAACTGTTAATAAATTCATCAAGCAATACCGGAATCCCCTGCAGCCCATCCATGGATCCCTTAAAATTCTTAAGCGCGTCACGGTACTTCAGATGTATATTGCTCAATAGTGAATCAATCTTATCCCTGAATTCCATATCCGGAGAACCATTAACTACGACGGCGGAATAAAAATAGATACTCTCAAAAAGAATTATTTTAGAATCACCAAAGCTTATCTCGTTAAGTTCACTGTTTTTTTTACTGAAAGAAGTTCTTATAAAATCTGTAATTGCAGAGAGCATTGCAACAACAAGATCACGATCCGCTTCACTCTTTTCAATCCTCGACCCCTGAGCCAGTAGCAGAGATGTCTTTTTCTCAATAATAAGTATTTCATCTAAAACACATGGGAGTGATTCTCTAAGAATTATTTCACCAAGAGGAATACCAGTTCTAAATGATAAAATCCGGTACCTCCACATCCGCATACTCATGGTTGATTCCAGCCTGTCATTGATGTAGTTAACAAGAGCTCTTAACGCGTCTGCAATCTTCTTAGCAATAATTTTCCCGATAATAGGAGTAATTAAATCAAACAGATCCGCCACAGGAATATAATTCATTTTTTTCATAAACTCAACATCTTTTTCGAGATGCTTTATCTTCCCGGCATTGATATATGCAAGTGCAATCTCTTCGATCTTTTCATCAATTTTATTAAACGAGATATGAACAAAATTTCCCGCGGGTTTATACTCAATTATCCGGTATCTGTGAAGAGAGTTAATGCTCTGGTACACTTCCATTGCCGGAAGTTCTGCATACTCAGCAAGAATGTTATAGTGTGTGCGTATCTCAATTTTCCCCTGCCCGGTAAGCTCAAGAAGAATTCCCAGAACAACTGCATCGATATCACTAAGTTTATTTTTTTTAAGGTAGTGACGAAGAATCGGATTATCAAACAGAGTTGTTTTGTTTATAAGAGAAAGCTCTTTAGTTAACTCATCTTTTATCATAACTGCTATCCTTAAGGGGAGAGTGTATTGCATTTTATATTTGAATATACTTCATATAATAATACTCAAAAATTGAGTATTGGTCAACGAAATTATAGCCCAATACTGTTACTTATCCAAATTTCAATTTTATTTATTTAAAATGAAAAATTTTAATCTAAAAATTTAAAAATCAGATTATTACTGAAGCCTCTATAATTTATGTTTTAAAATTACAGAACGATTCAATTGTATTTTTAATCATAAATGTGGACCCGAAATTTAATCCCCATTAAAAAAGCAGGGCTTCCGCCCTGCTTTTTAATTAATCCGATATATCTTATATCTACTTCAAATCGTTTGTAAGTTTAAACTTCTCAAGAAAGTGAAAAATTACACTTAATATCATACCTACAACAGTTGCAAGAGCCATCCCTTTAAGCTGTACATGCCCCAGTTTAAGGAACGCGCCGCTGATTCCTACTATAAGAACAACGGATGTAAGAATAAGATTTGAAGCCTTACTGTAATCGACCTTCTCTTCAACAAGCATTCTTACACCTGATGCAGCAATTACTCCAAAAAGAAGAAGACTTATTCCACCCATAACAGGAACAGGCATTGACTGAATAAGTCCTGAGAGTTTACCTATGAATGCAAGTACAATAGAAATTATAGCGGCTCCTCCGATAATCCATACAGAGTAAACTCTTGTAATTGCCATAACCCCGATATTCTCTCCATAAGTTGTAGTTGGAACTGAACCGGTAAAACCTGAAATGACAGTTGAAATACCATCGCTTAAAAGTGATCTGTGAAGACCCGGATCAACAGTCAAATCCTTTCCAACAATATTTCCCGTTACAATAAGATGTCCAATATGCTCTGACACAACAACGAGTGAAGCTGGTAAAATTACAATTATCGCATTAATATTAAATTTCGGAAAATAAAATTGCGGTATTGCAAGAATGTTAGATTGATTATATGCAGTAAAATCGACTATACCTAAAAAATATGCAGTTACATAACCCACTACAATTGCTAATAGTACGGGTATAACGGCCATAAAACCCCGAAGTAAAACCGAACCGAAAACCGCAGCTCCAAGTGTCACCATGGATACAATTACTGCTTTTGAATTAAAAACACCCTGAGCATCTGGAATTATTCCAGCCATAGATGCCGCCACACTTGCAAGTTCAAGACCGATAAGAGCAACAATAGCACCCATAGTAGCCGGATGTAAAACAATCTTAATCCAGCCTGGGCCGAAAAAACCTATGATAACAGCAACTGTTATAAATACTAATCCAGAAGCTATAAAACCTCCAAGAGCATACCCGTAATTTGCATTCCATAAAGCTCTATCTGCGCCAAGAACAATAAAAACAGGTGACAGAAAAGCAAAACTCGAACCGAGAAATGCCGGTGCCTTACCTTTACAGATAACAAGATAAATAAGAGTTCCAACTCCATTCATTAAAAGAACAATAGCGGGATCGATACCGAAAAGTGTCGGTACAAGAACTGAAGCGCCAAACATAGCAAAAAGATGCTGCAGACTGAGAGGAAAACCGACTAAAAGGCTCACCTTCTCCTCTACCTGAATAATTCTTCGTGGCATAATACACTCCTTAAATTGATAATTTATTTAATATATATGATACAGATTCCAGTTAACTACCAATAAACCGGCGGTATTCTATCTCCACCGCACCGGTGGTGCGGTGGAGAACAATTTACAACCAGAAAATGAGTAATTACGATTCCAGAAAGATTTAAAAAATTACAGCTGCGGGGTTATTCAGAGATAAAAGCTCTTTAAAAAGCCCCCGGAAAAAACCCCGTGGCCACAACAGAGAGTATTGTGACCCTCCATAAATCTTAATAGAAGAAGACATTGAAATGTTCCAGGATTTATTAAACAACATGGGAAATCAGAGTCAAGATATTTACAATTCAGATCAATAATTTGTATCTTTTTTATAAAAGTAACTCCTCATTAACCGTTTGTAAAATTTATATCCTGTTTATGAGCATGGGAAAAAAGTAGTTTAAAATTAAATTAAATTCTTGAAAACAAATTACGCATTATTTACTTTGATGAATCTTTATATGATTTGAGAGTTTTAACTATGAGCAACGATAAAAAACCGATAATTGCATTTTCCAGATACACTCCTTATATGCTTATTGATGCAGATGAAATTGAAAACTTTAACGGCGATTTAATTAAAGTCGAAGCAGTAACATCTTTGTGCAGATGCGGTGAATCTAAAAACAAACCTTTCTGTGACGGTACTCATTCCGAAAAGGGAATTGATGGAGAAAAAAAACCGGACAGAGACCCATATAAATGGAAGGACTACCGCGGAAAGGAAATTACAGTCCACTACAACCTCGGTGTATGTTCGCACGATGGCTCATGCATAAAAATGCTCCCTGGCGTTTTTAATATAAACTGCAGACCATGGATTACGCCGGACAACGGAGATGTTGATAAAATTATCAATACAATTAAACATTGCCCCTCTGGAGCTTTGAGTTATACGTTAAATGGTAAAAAATATATTGATTATTATAATGCTGAACCGAAAATAAAAATTGCAAGAAAAGGTCCTCTGGAATTTTACGGAGGAATTTTGATGAAAGATGATCAGGATTCAAAACCTGAAACTTACGATCACTATGCTCTCTGCAGATGCGGTCATTCAAAGAATAAGCCGTTCTGTGACGGTAAACATCTTAAACATAAATTTTCAAGCTGATACAAAACAGGTGATGAATTGATAAATATTGAAGCAGATAAAATCGGAAAGAAGTTCGGGAAAACATCTCTTTTTAAAAATATAAATTTCTCTCTTACCAATGGAGATTCATTCTATATCACCGGACCAAACGGTTCAGGAAAATCTACCCTATTGCAGATTCTTGCAGGCATTCAGAATCCAACCTCCGGTTCGATTATATACAGATCAGATAATTCTATTATAGAAAAAGAACAATATAAACATTATTTCGGATTTACCGGACCTCAGATAAATCCCTACGAAATGCTCACTTCTATTGAAAATCTCAAATTCACAGCATCTGAATCTGCCGATGAAAACAGACTGATTGATTATCTCGAAAAATTTGATCTATACAGACACAGAACAAAGGCTGTTAAATATTACTCTTCAGGAATGAAACAGCGGCTGCGTCTGATACATGCCATTATCAATGATCCGGAAATTCTTATGCTCGACGAACCCTGCAGCAATCTCGATACAAAAGGACGTGATATTCTATACGATGTTCTCGACACATTAAAAAAAGATAAGATAATTATAATAGCAACCAATGAATCGAACGACATAAATCTATGCTCAAAGGGAATTAATCTTGAACAGTAGAATTCTGAAAAACATTAAAAAAGATTTTCTCATTGAGTTTCGAAACCGGTCGGCTGTAAATATCAGTTTCGCCTTTGCAGGAATTACAACTCTTTCAGTAAGTCTTGCCGCAGGGGGCGCTCCATTTACACCTGTGGTTCATGCAATAATATTCTGGATTATACTTTTCTTCAGTGCAATGAGCGGTCTTGCTCATATATTTATCCGTGAAGAGGAGGAGAAAAACTCTCTCTTCCTTTCACTTTATTATACGCCTGAAGAGATATATCTCTCAAAACTGATTTTTAACATCGTTCTCTTTATCTCAATATCAGTGATAGTAACTGCTCTGTATCTTTTCTTTCTCCAGGTTTTTCCCGTATATCCCCTGCTGTTTATTCTAACTGTAATATCAGGATGTTTTGCAATAGCTTCAATTACCACAATACTCGGCGCTATTGTTTCCAAAGCAGGGAGCGGAAGCTCTCTCTTTACTGTAATTTCATTCCCCATACTTCTCCCTGTTTTATGGACAGCGATAAGTCTTACATCGGTTTCTATTGATGGAGCCGGAGTCCAGGAGTATAGAAACATTGTTTTTTTACTTGCTTTCTCCGGTGTAATCGTATCAGTTTCTTATCTCACTTTCAAATTCATATGGACGGAATTCTAAAATGAAATCATATCACCGCTTTGTGTTTTACTTTCTCATTTTCGCAGTAATGCCGGGTGTATTTCTTCGGGCATTGATATGGACTCCAACTGCAGAATTTCTCGGTGAGTCGAGCAGAATACTCTACTTCCATGTCCCTGTGGCCTGGATTTCAGTAATCTCATTTATAACAGCGGGTTATCATTCCATTATGATACTTGTTTCTGAAAAAAGAAGAAATGAAAGAGAATACAAAGCATATAATGCGGCATATAGCGGAATAATATTTACACTCCTTACTGTAATAACCGGATCAATCTGGGCAAAAATAAGCTGGGGATCCTACTGGAACTGGGACCCGAGAGAGACATCAATAGTAATACTCATGCTTATATATATTTCGTATTTCAGCCTCTATTCAGCACTGAAAGAGAATGTTAATAGAATGGGGATAAGTTCAGTCTATTTAATAATTGCAATGATCACCATGCCTTTCTTTGTATTTATAATACCGAGAATTTATCCTTCGCTTCACCCGGATACTTTAATCAATGCCGACAAAAAAATACATCTTGAAGCCGCAATGAAACTGACTCTTTTTACATCCATAGGGGTCTTTACCATTTTCTACGGATACATTTACAATCTTATGAATCGTATAAGTTCACTTGAGCTCACAATGCAGGAGAAAACAAATGACAATTGAAGTAACAGCAACAATACTGATAATATGGTTTGGAATTGCTCTTTTCATTTACAGACTAGATAGAAAAGTTAAAAAGCTGGAGGAGGAATCCGGTGAAGAATAAAAAAATTCTCGTATTTGTAATCGCCCTTATCCTTCTTGTAACAGCAATTATATCTCTCAGCGATGATCTTTTTTCGCCATATGTTTCATTCGAATATGCCGAAAAACATCCGGGAAAATACGTTCAGATTATAGGCAAACGCGCAGCTGATGCTGAAGTTATACATAATGCAGAGGGTTTTACTTTTACCATGATTGATGAAGCCGGGAGCAGATTAACCGCTTTTCATAAAGGTGTAAAACCTCAGAATTTCGAACATACAGAACAGATAGTCGCTCTGGGAAAATACTCAGCGGATAAAAAAATATTTGAAGCGGACAAAGTTCTTGTGAAGTGCCCATCAAAATATGAAAAGGAGAAAAAATGAACATAGGAAATATAATACTCGGTGCAGCTCTGATGCTCTCACTTGCATCAGTTTTTTTTACAATAAAAAACATCAGCGGAGATATAAAAGCGTTCGCTGTTGGACAGAGACTTTTTTATTTTACAGGGATTCTTATATTATTCGCGGGTCTTCTTTTATTCAGTTTTTTTATGAATAACGATTTTCAATTCGCATATGTCTTTAACAACTCATCAAAGAGTATGCCCATAGCATATAAAATAGCAGCATTTTGTGCAGGAAATGAAGGTAGTTTTCTCACCTGGCTCATTATACTCAATATCTGCGGTATAGTTGTAATAAGAAAAAACGATGATTATACTCCAATCATTCTTACAACAATTGCAGTAACACAGATATTTATTCTTCTTATACTTCTTGTTAAAAGCCCCTTCGCTCACATATGGGATTATTATCCCAATGAGTTTAAAATCGGAGAGATACCCGGTGACGGAACAGGTATGAATTCGCTTCTCATGGATCCATGGATGATAGCACATCCCCCCATTCTGTTTCTTGGTTACGCTTCATCTACAATTCCATTCGGTTACGCAATCGCGGCTCTTGTCAAAGGGGATTTTGACTTATGGATAAAGAAAACATATAACTGGCTAATCTTCAGTGTACTAACTCTGGGAATCGGAATTTTCATGGGTGGCTACTGGGCGTATAAAGTTCTCGGCTGGGGAGGGTATTGGGGATGGGATCCTGTTGAAAACTCATCTCTTATACCATGGATAGTCTCTGTCGCACTTATACACGGCCTTATGCTTCAGACAAGAAAAGGGGTTTTGAAAAAAACCAATATTATAATGGCTCTTTCCTATTTCATTCTCGTATTCTTCAGTACTTTTCTCACCAGAAGTGGTGTCCTGTCAGATTTTTCAGTCCACTCATTCGGCAAATCCAGTGTACTGTATTTCCTACTGGCTAATATAATTTTCTTTCTCGCAGTATCAGTATTTCTATTTATAAAAAGAAATAAACAGATAGAGTCAAAACCGTTCAGCACAGAAATTTTTACATTTGAGGGGATGACTGTTTACGGAATTATTGTACTTCTCCTGTTTTCATTTGTTATTTTTGCAGGAACTACAATGCCTATATTTACAGGGTTTTTTAATCAGCCTTCTAATGTGACGGAAAAATTCTATAATAATATTTCCATACCATTCGGTTTAATGATTCTTTCTTTTATTATTCTATCAATGTTCACATCAAGAAAATATCTTAAACGCGAAATAATCATTGCAGCTATTTTTTCAATATCCGCCGGAGTTCTATTTAATATCTTTTTTACAAAAAATCCAGCGGCAATTCTATTCTCTATATTGTCATTTTTTCTATCTTCAATGATTTTTGTAGATCTCAAGAAAAGCAGAAACGGAATCAATCTCGCCTCGAAAGTAGCGCATCTTGGAATAGCCATTTTTATCCTTGGTGTAATATCATCTAATCTCCATTCATGGAGTGAGCAGAAAAAAGTCTCTGTGGGTGAAACCATTGAGGTTGGGAAAAGCTCAATTACTCTCGATGGTTTTCATGATCATGAAAAATCAGATATTCAGTTAACAATAACAGAAAACGGGAAATCACGTATAGCTAAAATGGCATATTACATAGATTCAAAAACAGAATCATTGTATAGGGAACCATATATCATCCCGGGACTTGCCGGGGATCTTTACATTACACCTCAAGAGTATAGTTTTGAATCTATAAATTACAGCTCAGCACTGCTTCATGAAAATGACGAAAAAATCATCAGCGGACATAAAGTAAGCTTCCATGGTTTTATCTCGGACAATATGGGATCTCAGAATATGGTTATAAAAACCAATCTGCTTATAGACGGAAAAAAATATTTCCCGGGTATAAGTGTTAATCAAGCCGGAGAAACCGAAAAATTAGATCAAAAAATTACAGGAACAGATAAGATCGTAGCGCTGGAAAGTCTCGATGCAAAAAATCGAACAATCCGATTATTTATCACGCCTGATAAAAACGATGTAATTCCGCCAGATTTTGCAATTCTGGAGATAACTCATAAAAGCCTTATCTGGGTAGTATGGCTTGGAACTATTATAATTGCGGCAGGTTTTTGTATTTCTATGATGAGAATGAGAAAGCAAAATAATTAGTGTCGTAGTCAGATGGTTGGTTTTTAAAATATTCTATCTCAATTTCCCCTCTCTCTTTCTTTTAAAAGAGAGGGGGAGATTTCATTATTCACTTAAAACTCTTTTCATGTTTCAGTAAAAATTCCTTTATACCCGCACCGCCGGAATAATTCCCGATAGAACCATCTTTTTTCACCACCCTGTGGCAGGGAATTATAAGCGGGATTCTATTTCGTGCCATACAGTTTCCGGCAAATCTTGCTCCGCCGGGTATTCCGCTTACCGATGCAAGCTCACTATAAGACAGAGTTTTTCCTGATTTAACATTTAAAAGATTTCTGTAAATTTCAATTTCCTTCTCTGTATAACCTGATACATTCAGATAAAGATTACTGGAATCGTTTTTAGAAATAATATCCCCAGATTTATAAAGACAGAGATCAATTCTGTTCTTTCTGCCGCTGAAATAATCATCAAGAAATGCAAGAGCATTGTTTATCGGATCAGAAACTACGGAATTTATTATATTTTTATTCTCTTTGACAAAATCAATTTTCAATAACGATGTTTCATCGGAAATCAATTCAATCATCAACTCTGAATATTCGGCGAAATAAAAAAATACTTTTTGAGTTTCTTTATCTGGCATTTTTAAGAATTCCCCTGATCTGAATTTCATCTGCTTTAATCTGATCTATAAGAAGATCAGCTGAATCAAACTTAACTTCATCCCGGACTTTATCATAAAATTCCAGTGTTACAATTTCATTATATATATCTTTATTGAAGTCAAAAATATTGATTTCAATACTTTTTTCTTTTCCGTTGAACGTAGGGTTATATCCTATATTCAGCATTCCGTGAAAAACCGTATTGTCTTTAAAAGTTACAGATGCCGCATAAATTCCATTCCCCGGAACTATTTTATCAGCATGATCGGGAAGAATATTTGCAGTAGGATATCCAAGTCCCTTCCCTCTCCCTGCGCCTTTTACTACTTTTCCAGACAGAGTATAACGCCTACCCAGAAGCCGTGTAACCATTTTCATATTTCCATTATCTATCTCATCCCGGAGAAATGTGGAGGATATAACTTCATCATCACAGATCTCCTCTTCGACACGATTAACAATAATCCCTGTCTTCTCAGAGAGCTTTAGGAGATAATCAATATTCCCCTGGCGGTCTTTCCCAAATGCATGATCATACCCGATTACAATCTCCTTTATTTTAAGCTTCTCAATAAGAAGGTCACTGTAAAACTGATCAGCCGTAAGCCCGGCAAACTCCTGCGTAAAATTAAGCATAATTATATTATTTACGCCAAGATCATGAAGAGCCTGCTGCTTCTCTTCAATCGTGGTTATCATTCTGCATACAGATTCTGGATGAAACAGAGTCCGGGGATGATTTCTAAAAGTTATGACAATTGGAACACCATTATGTTCTTCCGCACTGGAGATCAGTTTACTGATAATTTTTCTGTGACCGATATGCACTCCGTCGAAGTTGCCAATGGTAACAACAGGATTTAAAAATAATCCTTTATTCTCGGGAATATCATTATAAATTTTCAAATCAGACTTTTCCATTTCTCAGTCACCGCAAATTATATTCAATATCGAACCCAACCGGAATCACCACTATTTATTAAACAGCTACGTCATTTGAATATGGACAGGTACCTTTTCAAGAATTTTTTAAATTAATCGCTACCCTTAATTACAATGACGAATTATTTTCGGGGTTGCGTATGCTTCGCATACGCTGTGCTCTCAAAAATAATTCGCTGCTCTTAATTTAATTTTTTTACCAGATACCATAAATTTTTAAAAGGACAATAAATAATCCTTTATTTTATTATATCTGATTAATACAATATTTTATGACACTACAGCATGATTAAATATCAGTAATAATTTCTAAGCTCATTTGTGATAAAAAAACTCAATTCTCATGCCGCCGAAGGCGAAGGGGATATACATTTCTTATTTTTACACTAAATAATATGTTTAAGAATTATTACGAATTAAATATACTAATAACCGGTAAAATTATATGGGCAGAAACACATATATCAAATCATTTCTATCAGCAGCAATAATCTTCACTATAATTACTGCTGCCGGAAGCAGCGATTATTCATGGGTCCATCATGTTGATAAAAAACCGGTTATAATTGGAAAATATCAGATATATTCTAAAAATGATATTCTCTTCTGCACAGGGGATGATCCCGCGGGAACTGCAAATAATAAAGCCGCTGAGCTTATGGTTATAGGAAATTTTCCTGAAGCATTAACTATTCTTGAAGAAGCTCTCACCCGGGCGCCACTCTTCTTCCCTTTTTTATATAACGCGGGAATATGCACACTCTATATGAATAGGCTCCAGGTTTCTCTTATTCATTTCCGAAAAGCCGCACAACTGGTACCTGAATACTCAAACATCTACCTTCAGACAGGCTATATCTATGGCAGATTAAACAGAGAGAGCGAAGCTCTGGAACAATTCCGTATTGGACTAAAAAAAAATCCGAAGGAGCTTAATACTTATATACTTATAGGGGATATCTATTTTAACAGAAATCAGCTGCGAACCGCAAAAAAATATTATGATACTACAATCACCCTTCAGCATTTATTTCCAAACGGACTACTTGGTCTTGCAAAAATTCATTTTAAAAATGAAGAGTATATTAAAGCAATTGTACTTTTAAAATCGATTAATACCTCTGTTGATTATGATAAATCATATCACTACTACTTTGCAGAATCGTCATTTAAAACAGGTGATTATAAAACAGCAGTCGAACAATACGAAACATTATTAACGTATAAAAACGATAAATTCTTTCTGGTTAACTCATTGTTTCTGATTACACATAAATTGGAACTCTCAAAAAGATTTACGGAGAGATGACTCAATCCAAAATCACAAAACAATTATTTAATCGTTAGTTTTGAAATTTCCACTCTATACAGATTATATGCATTGTTAAGCATCTGTCTTACATTTTTATTCAGATCACGATCCGCAGAACGTCTGTTCACATATTTTTCAATCTCTTCAAGCTGTTCCCGAAGTCTCATTCCTATATTTTCAAGTTCACCTGCAATTGCAATTGAGGTCATAGATCTGTTACCGGTTCTCAAATTCTTTACCTGCGCAACAATCTCGGCCTGCTCCTGTTTATTTTTCCGTATAGCACTCTCTTTCTCTTCAAGCATTACATGGGAAACCTGTCTGAAATTAACCCTGGTCATCAATTCAAAATGATCTTTATCAGAAATCTCACCTGAGTATAATATTTCAGGAATAGCTGCTGAATAGAAATCAACGGTTATTTTTTTTGCAGTCTCTCCATCGAGTACTATTTTATTAATAAGAGGTATATTCTTATTAATCTTAAATTTTTCATATGAATAATCAATAATTTCATCTCCGATCATTGAAAATTTATCACATCTTATAAGAATTCTTATATTAATATTTTTTTTATAAATAATTGTATCATTAATTCTCTTTAATCTTTTATTAATTTCATTCACTGCCTTAATTGAATCTGAAGGATTGTTAAACCATGCTTTTAAACTACTGTTATCCTTATCAGAAATTACCCCTGAATTTTCAATAACCGGTTTTAAAATTATTGAATCTATTTTAAGATAAAACTCTATCAATTCATAAAAATTCATATTTACAGTCAGTATTTCAAAATTTTCAATATTGAGATATAATACAGTCGATTCCTGCTGAACTGCATTTTCAATTTTATAACTCTCTTTAGGCACAACACCTGTACCGAGTGAAGGTATTTCAAACTTCCTGAAAATATTAATAATAAAAGTTTCTATCTCTTTCAGCTCATCAACGGGAAGTTTTCTGATAAGATAAATAATATCCTCACTTATTCCAAACTCCTCTTTTAAAAGAGAAACCAGAAAAAAATAAAAATCTGGAGTTCTTATATCCCGGAGAATAGCCAGAATTTCCCGCTGAATTAATTTATTTTTAATAATAAGCATCTCTCTTATTGAACGGAAAGCATCTTTATTTCCCAGACGAATAAGAATCATACAGGAAAAAATTCTTACTTTGATGTCGGGATCCTTAAGATACTCCTGAACAAACCTGATAATCTGCTGCTTATTGTAATCGGTCTTAAATGCAATTATAGAAGATATGGCTTTTACAACCGCCTCTTTAAGATGTTGCTCCTTAACTTTTAAAAAGAGTTCGTTAAGATATTCTATATCTTCAGTGATACAGCAATGTCCCACTCCTGTAATAGCAAGTCTTCTTATCGCTGGATCCTGATTGTTTTCAATAACCAGTTTAAAAACTGCAATAGCATTGATATTTGATTTAATATCCTGTTCAGATAAAATAGATACTATACCAAGAGTTACTTCATTTGCAGATGCATAATTTACCTTTAGATATTCAACCAGAATATTTATCAGTCTTTTTTCAGTAAAGAGCGGCAGAAGAGATACAGCCCTTATCTGGTCTTCAGGGCTGCCTGCAGTAAGCATAATCTCAACTTCACTTAACATATAAGAATAGTTTATTCTGCATAAGGCGTAGACGGCAGAATCATAAATTTCCTTATCAGGGAATTTTTTTAAATAGTTATAAATATAAACAAGTGATTTTGCCGCACCATCAATATTCAGTACATTAATAATATTGCATAATCGTACAATCCGGGACTGAAGATATCTCTTTTCAAAATTTATCGATTCGATCCGGGAAGCAGTATTTTCTCTTGATACTTTATCTTCATCAATTATCAGATCGAGCAGAATAGATATGGCCTCCTGATCCTCTTCATTTATATAATTAATCCCTTCGGATAAACTGGAAAGAATTTTTTTAGGAATGTCTTTCTCCTCTGATACCAGATCTGCTATAAGTTTTTTCTTGTTCTCATGATTAAGATTTTTTAAAATACAGGCTCTTATTTTTTTATAATTCTCGGGTATGGAACTCTCAGAAACATCAGGTATCATAAATTCGCGTCTATATGTTTCAAAATAACTCTCCAGAGTCGAAGTTATATTACCGAAAAGTTTATCTCTGAAAAGTATATCCGATCTGCTTATTTTTTTTTCAGAAAAATATTTAGCAAAGATATCAACAATAAGACTATTGTTATCCTCAGTTTCAATACTCATAGAAATAAGACTGCGAAGAAGTTTTTCCGGAAAACGAAGTCTGGTAATATTATTATAAATTGAAAAAAAAGTCTTTCTGATCAATTCATTATTTCTTGATTCAAGGGCCTTCATCGCATAAATAACAGACTCACGATGGTTACATGAAAGCATGGCATTGATATAAGCATTTTTGGTATCAATGGAAAATTCTTCGTATTTTGATGTTATTTTCCCGAGAAGAACCTTAATATTAAGAAGGAGTTCATCCTCCTCACTCATGCTGCTCTCTTCAATAAGAACCGGCGGAGTATACCCCTCTTTTTCTACAACATCATTTTTAATCAAAACTTTGTTTAAGTTATATATGGATAAAAATACAAAATATGAAATATGATCATTGTTCCTTTTAATCAGTTCTTCATAAATGTCAGGTCTTTTCAGTATCGAAACAGCATTAATTGCGCTCTCCAGAATTACGACACCTGAATCAGGATTATTTATAACAGAAATCAAATAATCATGAAAATAAGAATCCGTCTCTCCTATTTTTTTTAAAACATTAAATGCTTTTTTAATAATAAAATCATTTTCCGGATTCTCTTTATTCTTCTCAATAAGCCCGATAAGCGGCTCAACTTCACCTGCAGACCCGTTATCGTATAAAAAATCGAGTATGATAAAAATCTCTGCCCTGGAAGGAGCTGTATTTAAGATAGACATAAAAACCGGTATAACCGATGAATCTCTAAATTCACCAAGCGCATTCATTGCACTTGTTCTTACATCCCCCCCTTTTTCAATTTCACGGATAAGAACATCCTTTCCCGAATTTGATTTTGCACATGCAAGCACCTTATGAAAGGCAATTCTTTCATATGGGTCAAGTTTGAAATTTCTACTTATCTCCAGTTTAATTGACTGCAGAAAATTCTTATCTTCGCTCAAAATCTGATACCTTCCATATTATTATTGTGTTAATACTAAATTCTCTCAATAATTTAATCAAGCACTTATGATTATATTTAATAACCATTATGCTAGCGAATTATTTTCGGGTGTGCACATGCTTCGTGTACGCCTTAAATAGAGGATTACAGAGCGTAAACACCGTAATCCTCTATTCTTTTTGCATCACTAAACTCTGTAACACTAAAATTAAATCTTTACCATAGTAATAATTATCATACTTTAATATAAAAAAAATTTGACTATATTAACAGTTTTATATTAAATACTTTTAACTAAATTTACCGTTTTAGAAATATCATTAAAAGTCAATTAATAAGGATCAAAATGAAATCTTATAAGCCTTTATTAACATATCCTGTAATAAGCTTTGATTTTCATTTTTCTGATATTTCTAAAAACTAATCAAGGAGTTTCATAATGAAAAAAGGACTGATAATTACTTTATCGTTTATTCTGCTTACAGTATTCGTCTCTTGCGGCGGCGGGAAAAGTGTTAAGGATGATAAAAAATCTACTGCAAAACAAACCAATGCTAATAGGGGTCAGGAAACCGGATATGCTACAATATTCGATGATGATACTGCACTTGCGCGTGACAGAGCAACAGATGATGCAAAATCAAAGCTTGTTTTAAAAATACTCGGTGAAACAATTTCAGGAACAAGCCTCATGGAAAACTACGAGCTTGTATCTAATATTGTTGAAGCTAAATCTTACGGTCTTGTTAAAAATGTCGTCATTATAAAAAAATGGCAGGAAGGAACTGAGTATTTTGTAACTATAGAAGGTACTGTTGAAGCTTCTGTTGTTGAAGATGCTGTTGAAGACGCATTAAACAGATATGGAAGACCAAAGTTTATGGTTCTTATTAAAGAAACATTTAACGGTAAAGAAAATCTTCCTGGATTTACAGAAACAGAGTTGCTTGTTCAGGAGATTATGGGTAATACAGGTTTCCAGTTTGTTGACGCAGCGATGACACAGGAACTGATGAGTAAAGAGAAAGCTAAAATGCAGAAAGCAGTTTCAGGAAGTGTTTCAGAAGATGTTCAGGATCTTCTCCTTTCAGATGCTGGCGCAGAGGTTATTATTGTCGGAACTGCTGAAACAAAAGCTCAGGGTGAGACAACGTTAAAGAACCTAGGTGCAACGGAAATGAAATCCAGATCTGCAATCATCAGAATAAAAGCTATTGATTTATATACCGGAGATATTCTTGCTTCAACAAGCAAGCAGGCACCGGGACTTCATATAGAAGATGAAACTGCTTCAAAAAAAGCAATTGAATCGGCTCTAAAGCAAATTCTCGGGAAACAGGATGAAAATGGAAAATTTCAGCCTGGTCAATTTATGGATACGATCATTAAAAAGTTTGTAAAAGCTGCTAACGGAAGAGAGATAAAGATTCTTATTTCCGGTCTGTCTGCTGCTGAACTGAAGGATTTTAAAGATCAGATCTCAAACAGAGTAAGAGGAGTTAAGCAGGTAATTGAAAAAGGAAGAGATGGAAAAGCTGCAAGACTTGAAGTAATTTTCGCAGGAAAAACTAATGATTTCGAAGATGAACTTTCAGCTAAAGCTTCAAATATGGGTTTTCAGATCGATATAACATCATCAAGACCAAACAAACTTATAATGACAGCTAAAAAAACTAATTAATTTTATACATACTTAAACAGCAAAGCCGCCATTAGGCGGCTTTGCTGTTTAAAGAGAATTCATAGATAATGTTGCAGCGGCATTATCTATCGATCCGAATTTTTCTTTTACTTTATCTCTCAATTCTATCAGATCCTTACTTCTGGAATATTCTGAAAGAAACCTTATACGTCCTGTCCTTCTCGCTATAATAAAACATTCCTGATCATCAAGACTCATCTGAAGAAACATATTTAACGGAGCAAGTATTTTATCTTTCTCCCCGGGAAGTTTTCCGTTTGAGTCTTCAATCAAATTCATCATATGATCACTCTGGACAAATGAAGTAATTCCTTCCAGGTTCTCTATCATATTTCTGAGTTCTTCTACTTTTTCCGTTTCAGTCAAAGGCTCCCACTCACCCCTTTCCATCATGGCAAAAAGATCAGTTCCCGGAACCGGTGTGGTTGTTCTAACTCTTATGAATGACGGATTAACAGCATTAAGAACTTTTGCAGTCTCTAAAGCATTTTCAGAAGTAAACTTTCTCCCGCCAAGTCCCGGCATAAAATATTCAGAAAGTTCAAATCCGGCTTCGACAACTTTTTTCCCGGCTGTAATATGTTCTGCTCCGGTTACCCCTTTTCTAATCAATTTCAAAACATCATCCGATCCCGACTCCATACCTATATGTATCCGGCTGAGTCCCGCGGCCCTTATATTTTTCAATTCATCTATAGTTTTCACAACAAGCGTTTTTGATCTGCTGTAACATGTAATGCGCTCAATCACTGGAAATTTAGCTTTGATATAATTTAAAATTTCAATCATATCAGCTGACTTAACAACCATGGAATCAGCATCCTGCAGAAAAAGACTTTTCAGTCCATAATGCATCCAGAAGAGCATCTGCTGAAGATACTGATGGTGGATTTTATCATCATTTATAAGAGATGAAATAATTTCATCACTCATATATCCGCCGGCACTGAAATTTACTTTTGAATTTATTTTCAAATAAATCTGAAACATGGAATCAATATCGCTTTTAATATCTTCAATTGATCTAAGTGAAAACTTTTCATTTTTATATACGGGACAGAAAGCGCATTTATTCCAGGGACAATTTCTTGTAATCCTGAGAAGAATACTATAAGCTTCACTTGGCGGTCTTATAGGGCCGAGTTCAAATTCATACATAATCATCACCTTCTAACTGTTATACTCCACAATCCTCGGAGTATCATAATATTCAGTAGTTACGTTTTTTATAATAAAGCAGGATAATATTTTATAAAACACATCAATTAACTTCAATTTAAAAAAATAATTTGACACAGCATAATGAAAAAAAGTCAATATGCTATAATTTAAAAATTTCAGGATAAAATAAAATGGAAGATACAAACAGCCTTATACAGATACGGATCGATAAAATTAACGAAATCAGAAACAGTTTCGGGATAAATCCTTTCCCCTATAAATATGACGTTACACACTACTCCAGCAGAATAATCGATGACTTCGACGGGTATTTTGAAAGTCAGGAACGTGTATCAATAGCAGGCCGTATAATGGCTGTAAGGATAATGGGAAAGGCGAGTTTCTGTACAATCCAGGATAAAGAGGGAAAAATTCAGCTCTACATCTCCGATGCAAACATCGGAGAGCTTCACTATAATCTGTTTAAGAAACTCGACCTTGGTGATATAATCGGAGTTAAAGGAACAGTAAAAAAAACCAAAGTAGGAGAGATAACTGTTTATATTGATGAACTTACACTCCTTACAAAAAACATAAGACCGCTCCCTGTAGTAAAAGAGAAAGATGGAGAGATGTTTGATCTCTTTGCAGACAAAGAACTCAGATACCGGAACAGACAAATAGACCTGATAGTTACCCCCGGCGTTAAAGAAACATTTAAAAAGCGAATCAGCATCATACGTAATATAAAAAAAATTCTTGATAGTAAGGACTTCTTTGAAGTTGAAACTCCCGTACTTCAGCCGGTATACGGCGGTGCAGCTGCGGCACCTTTTACATCACACCACAATGCTCTCGATATAAATCTTTTCCTCAGAATATCTCTTGAACCGTATCTCAAAAGACTTATTGTCGGAGGATTCGACAGAGTTTACGAAATAGGCAAGTGTTTCAGGAATGAAGGGATAGACCGGACTCACAATCCGGAGTTTACAATGCTGGAGTTGTATCAGGCATATGGCGATTATAACGATATGATGAGTCTGGCCGAAGAACTTATTGTCGATACAGCAATGCAGGTTAACGGAACAACTGAACTATCATTTGACGGAAAAAAGATAGATCTTAAAACTCCATGGAAAAAGATTAAAATGACTGATGCTATAAAAGAATACTCAGGGCTCGATGTAATGTCAATGAGTGATGACGAACTTAAAGCAGAAGTTAAAAAACATGGCGGAGAGATAAAAGGGGATTATATCCGCGGGCTGGCAATAGATGAACTTTTCCAGCTCCTTGTTGAACATAAACTGATACAGCCCACATTTATAACACATCAGCCCCTTGAAACTACTCCCCTATGTAAACCTGATATAGAAGATGAGAGATTTCTCCAGAGATTTGAATTATTTATAAATGGAACAGAATTTGCAAATGCATACAGCGAATCAAATGATCCTGTATTTCAGAGAAAGACTCTTTATGACCAGTCACTGCGCAGAGATATCGATGAGGAAGCTCCACCCATGGATGAAAATTTTGTTCAGGCAATTGAAGCTGGAATGCCACCCACTGGCGGTATGGGGATAGGGATAGACAGACTTGTCATGCTTCTCACAGGAGAGATATCGATAAGAGATGTACTGCTTTTCCCGACAATGAAACCGGAGTAACGTTGACTGAAGAAAATAATTCGATTATATAAGGATCAGCCGAATCCTTATATAATTTACTTTGATTTTATCTGTTCAATTTTAATTTTCCAACACAATAATGAAAATGATTTTTTGTGTACTCTTTTAATCTATCAACGGGTATATTTTTAACATTCCCCGGATTACTTACTAAATCCTTCATTCCAGATACCTCTGAAAGGTAAGTAATGTAATTCATCGCGGCCATTCTATGAGGATTCATTTTCCCATAATTTAAATAACTGTACATTACTGATAATCCAAGATAGGGATTTGAATATATTGTACTTGAAAGAGAAATCTCCTCCCCTATAATTTGATCATAATTATTAAACTGATTGTTCATAATTTTGTGCGTAAGTTCATGAACAACAAACATTTTCCAGATTTCACTCCTGATTGTAGAGTTATCCTTAAAAGCCATTAACAGAGATTGTTTTATATCTTCACTTACTTTTGAACCTACAAAAAACATTGATTTAACATCTTTACCGCTGATAATATTTTTTGCAATTAAATAGTCATTGTTAACTTCATCGGGATTGATATAAACCATATCATAGTAAAAGGTTGAATTGCTTGTAGAAAATTCATCATAATAAATATAAGGCTTTATATAATACATCTCTTCGTTAGATTCAAAAAGCGGATGTTTAATATCTATTTTTATCTTTTCTCCATAAATACAGTAATCAAGTGTAATCTGTGCGCCTTTAAAAATTCCTTCTCTATAAAACTTTAAAATAATATTTCTTTTAGCTAAACTGTTCTCTATCTGACGAAGCTGGTTGTCGTTATAATTATCCGGTTCGAGAAAAAGTTTTAATAATAATTTACACTCATCTAAAGGCTTATTATCCTGAACTGTTGAAAGATAACTTCTGTACGCTTTGATATGAAAGCCCTCTACACCTATCTCTTTGAGAGAAATAGTCCCTTTCTGTATCAAGTTAACAAAATGAGGATTTTCATTAAATAAAAGTACAATGTAAGCATAAAACTTACCGTTCACGGTCTTGATACTGACTCCGCTATACCTGTATTTATATTCCAGGGGGAACTCATTGTGAAAAATATCGGCATGAGATCTCAAAGGGGCAAGAAACTGTGCAGCAAGTAAAATTGAAACAAAAACTGTTTTTAATAAAATATGAGCACTCATTTTTTACACATAACCTTAATATCTTTCAACACTATACAATATAATTAAATACAAAACTTATAAAAAAATACAAAATAACAACGGCAATAAGAACTAGTATCATCATTGAAAGATAAGGATGCCTGTATATCCATTTATATAATTTCATATCTCTCAACAGCATAATTGTATCAAAAATTTTATGTGATGAATTATGTTTCACTTTTTAATTTCCTCATAATTATTTATATAATATCAATTTAATCTTTTTTATTCAAAAATAACTTAAAAATATAATTTTGTGATTAAAATTAAACCACAAAGGTTAATATATTAAACAAAGATAAAAAGTAAAATCATTTTTATAATAAATTGCAACCCGAATGCTTGTAACTACTCATAAACTAGTGGCATTTTATCTCCAGCGTACATTAGGCGCAGCGGAGTTCAATTTTACCAATGGTTTTTGAGTAGGCATTCGAGTTCTGATAAATGATAATATGTTGACTTCAGTAATTGAACTCTTAATGAAGTAATAAATACAAATTAACATAAATAATTCTGGAACAGAATTACTCTTTAAAAGGAAAAATTATGACTGAAATTCTTATTATAATGCTCATTGGTATTTTTACCGGTTTTCTCTTTAAAAAAAAACGATCATTGATTAATGCTGCGGATAAACTTGCGGGGTTTTCAATTTATCTCTTACTGTTTCTTCTCGGATTATCAATAGGCAATAATGAAATAATCATAAATAATTTTGCAAGAATCGGTTTCACCTCAATAGTCCTTACAATATCGGGAATTACCGGAAGTATATTTTTTTCTTATCTTACATATAAATTTTTTTTCATGATCGATGAGGATTTATGATCGGAAGTATAATAATTATTTTATTTTTTGCAGCAGGAGTTTTTGCCGGCATAAAAGGTTTTTCATTAGACTTTTTAAATATAGATGACCCCAGCATATATGCCCTTTATCTGCTTATGTTTCTTGTCGGTATAGGGATCGGTTCCGATGCAAATGTATGGAATATTCTCAAAAAAATGAATTTAAAAATACTTCTTGTACCATTTGCTGTAATCGCAGGAACACTATCCGGTACATATATCTGCTCATTTTTTCTTAAAGATATGAATGCACTCGATTCCATGGCAATCGGAGCGGGGTTCGGCTACTACAGTCTTTCAAGTATAATAATATCAAAAATAAGAAATGAGACGCTTGGAGTAATAGCTCTTCTTGCAAATATTTCACGGGAGATATTTACACTGCTGGCAACTCCTTTTCTTGTAAAATATTTCGGTAAACTTGCTCCAATTGCATCAGGCGGCGCCACATCCATGGATACAACTCTTCCCGTTATCGCAAAATATTCCGGAAAAGAGTATGCCGTAATATCTGTGTTCAGCGGAGTTGTTCTGACAATTCTAGTTCCATTTATTATTACACTAATTTATAGATTTATTTAACTATAAAATTAAAAAACCGGATATACTTAAAAAGATATATCCGGTTTTTACTTTGAACTTTACTGATTTAATATTCTTTAGATATCAGCTTTCAAACCAAAGTTAACTGAATTTGTTTTTAAATAAGAACTATAGTGTTCTGTATTCTCAAACATATATTCACCAAATACCCTTAAAAAAGGAAATACTGTAAACTCAAGACCAGCACCAACACCATATGCTTTAAATCTCTCAGTATCGTCTTCATATTTGTCCCAGAAAGCATAAGTCCCTCTAACATAAGGATGCAGAATAGGGAGAGATAAAATCAGGTTTACATCAAGACCGATAGACTGTCTTTGAAGAGTATCGTCCATAACATCAAATTTATACTTTGATATCTGATAATATCCTCCAAGTCCCAACTCAATTAAAGGAATAAAAGAGGTGTTATAGTGAGCTTTTGCCCCATAATTCACACCTTTAGGTTTATCTGAACCATTTTCAGCTTCACCCTTAAATACATATCCGCCCCAGACAGCTCCATCAACAAGTGCAAAACTGTTAACATTAAAAGAAACTATCAGCCCTGCAGTCATTATAAAAACTTTTAAAATATTCTTCACAACAGACCTCCAAAGAAATTTAGTAAATTATTCTTAAAGAATAATCCAGAATTCTAATTTATAGACAATCCTAAAAAAATCAAACTAAATTTTTTTAGAAAAAAATAGAAAAGTCTCAATTCAAGTATATATAAACCACAACATGAAAAAATTAAGTGCTTTAATTGAAGTTAAAATACCAATAAAATTGCTCTATATCTCAATCTGAGTGCGGAGAAGATAAAATCCCGCAGACTTTTGAGCTGATATGTGCTTTATATTTACAATTTTCAATCTGTTCTTGACATTAAAATAAGAAAAAAATTAGACTAAGAAAAAAATTCTGAGTGAAAAATGAAAATATTGTTAACAAATGATGATGGAATTGAAGCTGAAGGTTTACAAATCCTTTACAAAGTATTATCTGAAGAGAATGAAGTTTATATCATCGCCCCTGATCAAGAAAGGAGCGCATGCTCTAATATTTTCACAATGAGAGATGAACTACTTGTGAACAGACACAATAAGTATTCATATTCAATATCTGGGTATCCTGCAGATTGCGTCAGCCTGGGACTTCACTCCGATATAATTCCTGATATCGATCTGGTTATATCCGGAATCAATCATGGTCCAAATCTAGGTGATGACATACATTTTTCCGGAACCGTAGCCGGAGCGCGGACATCTTTTATTTTCGGCAAACCCTCACTGGCAGTCTCTATTGACAGTTTTCATGCAGCTTCACCATTTCTGATTGAAACATCTATTTTCATTAGTAAATTTATTAAAACAGAAACTATTCTAAATGATGCTTATTTAAATATTAATTATCCGAATTTGACCGCTGCAGATATTAAGGGAGTAAAATATACCAGCTTATCAAAAAGAATATATAAAGACAAGTATCTGACGACACCGACAGATGATCCTGATCAGTTTAAAATGAAACTTTACGGAATAATTGAAACAAAAAGCGCAGCCTGGAACGATAGTTTTGCTCTTGAAAATGGCTATATTTCGATTACACCAATGTCAATCGATTCAACAGATTATAATTTGTTAAAAAAATACCAGACGCAGTAATATAATGGATGATATAAACAATATATTAAATACTATAAAGAAAACAGCTTTAAATGATCTCTTCACGGGAGATTACGACTCCGCTATTGAATATCTGAAAAGAGCGGAAATGATCGACCGTGAGAACCCTGAAATACTTTTTAATCTCGGGATAGCATACTGCAGAAAAGGATTGTTTAAAACATCTTACGATTATTTTCTTAAAGTTATGAATCTTGAAGCATCATTTATAAATACCTCAGTGGTCAAAAAAAATATAGCCTTTTCACTTATTAAAACTGAAGATTATGATAGTGCAATTAAATTTCTGAATGAAGTAATAACAGATTTCAGATCAGATATTCACGCTTTAAATATGAAGGGGTATTGTCTCGAAAAAAAAGGGAAACTTCAGGAAGCACTGAAAACATATCGTGAGATTTTCCGTTACGATAAATCAAATTTAAACAGTCTGAATTCAACATCCTATCTTATGGCATCTCTTGGTATTGAGCTTAACAGTGCATTAAAAATTGCAGAATTTGTTTATAAAAAAGATACATTAAATCCGGCATACAATGATACGGTAGGATTTGTTTACATGAAACTGGGGAATTATGAAAAAGCGGAAAAATATCTGAAAAAGGCTCAGGAAATACTTCCATTTAATTTAGAAATAAATCAGCATTTATCAGAATTGAAAACTCTCCAGAAATAAATTTCAGCTGCTTTAACCGTTTAGTGTGAGCATCTCTTTTTCTACGTAATATAATATTTCATTTCTGAACAATTGAAGAGATTCATATTTCATATTTCTTAAATAATAAAATTCAATAATTTTAGATAATTTAAATGTTAATTCAAGAAGCTCATGATATGTTAATTTTTCAGATCCGAATTCAACCAAACCCATCAATTCGAATTGATTTTTGTAGCTGATAAAGCTTTCTCTAATCTGCACATATGAATCAAAAACATCACTACTTATTTTATTTTCATTAAGTTTATTTTTTAAAGATTCATGGACAAAATTTAACCTGAAGAGTTTACCATCGTTTTCATTATAATAAAATTTTAAAAATGAATAATAATTTAAAACCAGTTTTTTATAATCATATGCAGTCCTTACAATTTTAATGAACTCGGAAATTTTTAAAGCCTGATTTGATTTTTCAAAATAATCTTTAACAGCATACTCATTCATTCTCCATCCGAATTCATTACTGCTCCTGGTAAAAAGAGATGAAATCTCTTCATCAATACTACTTAAATTCTGAATATTTTTTTCTATAATATTATAATTACTGAAAATTTTAATAATATCTTCCAGAATAATCTTAATATCTATTTCATAATTAAAATTTCTCTTTAAAAAAAATTTACAATAAGCTGAAATCAGATAATAAAAATCGCTAATAGATCTCTTTGCCAGAGTCAGAAGAAGATATTTAATATTCAGTAGCTCATCGTCAATTTCAAGAATAAGATTTGAAAGAGAATCAATTACTTCATCCAGATCATCCTTATCAACATAACCCTGCTGAAAAACAGTTATTAATTTATTTTCAATATCAGTAATAAAGAAAAAATAAAGACTCTGCAATTTAAGTTCCCATGATTTTCTTTTTTTTATATCGCTAAGTCTAGATTTTACACCATCCGTAAGATCAATATCACCATTATTCTGATAATCATCCCAATCATCGGGAATTTTACCAAAACGGGTCAAAATTATTTTATCCTCATTTCTTATTACAAACCTGTAATAATCTATTTTTGATTTAATATATTTTTGTTCCAGTTCATTAATTTCAATTTTAAGTTTTTTATCTATATTCATTAAATACTCCCGGTTAAACTAAAACTCATTCAATTAACATATTATTAACAATTTATCAACACAAATATGGTGTTATAAACAGACTATAAAGAACTTATCAAGAGATTTTCACTTTTTTATAGTACATTATTTTAATTAAGATTAATTTGTTGCCAAAAACCATTTCTAAAACTACATAATTATTTAAATAAAGACTCTCTAGCCCGGATTTAATTTCTTAAAATTTTTAAGTGTGTTGCTCTTAGGAGCTAATTCAATCTTTCATTAAATAGAGATAAAAAAAATTAATACTTAAAATAAGTATGTTATAAACATACTTATCAACAATTGTTGATAAAAACAGGGGTATCTTCTTGGCACATCGAATATGGGATAATGTTTTAACAGATCTCGAAAAAAAAATTAATAAGCAATCTTTTAGTATGTGGCTAAAAGACACTGAGCCATTATCAATAAGTGGTGATATTTTACAAATAAAAGTAAAAGATGATGTAGCTGTCCGTCATTTGAAAGACAAGTATTTAAAAGATATTGAAGAAATCATAGAATCTACAACAGGAAAAAAATATTCATGTGAGTTTATTACAGAAATAGAATTCAAAGATTTAAAAAAATCTATAATACATGAACCTTTTATCGATAACATTCAGCATGAAAAAAGTGAGAATAACAGAAAATCACCATTGAATCAAAATTACACATTCGAAAATTTTGTAGTAGGACCAAATAATCAGCTGGCTCATGCTGCAGCAAAATCTGTATCGAGATCCCCGGCTACTCAATTTAATCCTCTATTTATTTATGGAGGAACCGGTCTTGGAAAAACACATCTTATTCAGGCTATAGGTCATTATCTCTTACAGGAAAGACCCTACCTCAAAGTACTGTATATTCCTACTGAACAATTTATTAATGAGTTTATCTATTCTATCCAGACAAATACTCAACATAGTTTTAAAATAAAATACAGAAATGTTGATATCCTGATGATAGATGATATTCAATTTCTAGAAAAAAAAGAAGAGACTCAAAATGAATTTTTTCATACCTTCAACACTCTTTATGAAAACAAAAAACAAATTATTATATCCAGTGACCGTCCGCCTAAACAAATTGCCACACTCGCAGACCGATTAAGAACAAGGTTTGAATGGGGAATGATAACAGATATACAGACTCCGAATCTGGAAACACGGGAAGCAATATTAAGAAATAAAGCAGCAAAAGAAAATATTATAATTTCAGATGAAGCTTTCAATTATATTGCACGAAGAATAACATCAAGTATTAGAGCCCTTGAATCAGCTCTGGCAAATTTAAGAATGGTTTATGATATTTACAATGAACCTATAACAATGAAGCATATTAAAGAACATCTTAAACATCTCTTTGATGAAGAGTCGAGCAGAAAAGTAACTCCAAATGATATTATAACAAAAGTATCAGACCTGTATGGTATAAGTGTTGAAGATATAATATCAAAAAGCAGACAGAGTAAAATTGTTACACCAAGATTTGTTGCAATGTATCTAACAAGAAAGTTAACTGATATGACAACAACAGATATAGGAAAACAATTCGGACATAGAGATCACTCTACAGTTGTTAATGCAATTAATAAAATTGAAGAAGATATGAAAAATAAATCAGATTTTAAAGAGCAAATAGAGGAATTAAAAATAGAATTACGCAGCTGAAAAATTGTTAATAATCATGAGTTTAACTGTTGATATAAACTGATAACTTTTATAAATAAATAAGATTTGTTGATAAACATGTTAATATTACACTTGCTCTAATTTAAAGTCATGGTTAATCATAATTACAAACAATTTAAAAATTAAGAAAAGGCTGATATTATCAGAACCTTTAGACTTTATCAACATATTTTAAAGACTACTACTACTACTATTAATAAAGAAAAACATTAATATAATATATAGAGGAATTAACAGAATGAAATTTACAATAAACAAAGATACAATTCTAAAAGCTATTAATATTGCAGACTCAGTAATATCATCAAAAAATATTAATACTATATTATCAAATTGTCTTTTTAAAATAAATAAAAACAGATTAGAGATTATAGCAACAGATAACGAAATGGCAGTTAAAACAGAAATAGAAACATCATCTGATTCTGATTTTTCATTCACGGCTAACGGAAAAAAATTATCAAGTATTATTAAAGAATTACCTGATGAAGACATATCATTAACAATTGATAACTCTATGGTTATAAATATTAAGTCTTCAAATATAAAAGGGAACTATACTTTTTATGGTACTGATTCAAGTGAATATCCTCAACTACCTGAAATGAGTAACAATAACATTATTGAAATTGATCAGGCTGTTTTAAAAGAGATGATTAAAAAAGTTATCTATGCAGCTGCAACTGATACAATTAAACCTGTATTCAACAGTATTTATATTATCTCTGAAAAACCTGGAACCATCACTGCAATAGCAACTGATT
>JBBRFT010000018.1:0-28206 GCA_038241375.1 Spirochaetota bacterium | reverse complement strand
AGCATCTGAAAATTGATAATCTCTGTATACAATATCCCCTTTTTTTTCAAATACTTCAGAGATGGCAATGTATAAGCTGTCTTTTCTATCTCTAATAGCTGCTAAAAGTTCAGCACGTGAAACAATGTATTTATTTGAAATTTTATTTACATCAGATTCAATTTTAGTATATTCTTTTAAACCAACCTCAAAATTATCAATATTTGGATCTTTTATTTCTTTAATCCAGGTATCAATCTTCTCAATTTCAGGTTTATACTCCATAATATATGTTGAGTTTATTCGCTTCTTGATACCTTCAACATAATCATATATCATAACTTGTTTTTCTGAACTGAGCTTTGTTTCAACTTTTTCAAGAATTTCTAAATACTTAGTCCGGGCTTTCAAATAATGCTGCTTATTGTATAAATCGTCACCTTCGAGAACAAGATTTTTCATGTAATCAACAATTTTAGCGGCTGTTTCGTCTTCTGGTTTAAAACTGATAACCGAAATATCCAAGTTTTTTACTGGTTTAATTTCAATACCACCTAGTTTTATTCTATCCTGTAAATCTGGATTGTCCGTTAAATCTATTTTATAGTCCGGATTAATTATCTTCTTAGCTGCCTCAATTGCTGCATAATCAAGCTGACTTTCATAGAAAGCTATTTTAACTATCGATTTAGTACTAACAGTTGTCACTTTTCGTTCAAGACATTTAATGTTTATTTCAATCTTTGTTCCAATGCGAGAAACATCTCCATATACAATTTCATCGGCGTTAATCCCATCAGCTATCTGCATGATACAACTATCATCATTACAACCACCGGATGCCATTATTGCAGCAGTTTGAGCATACATTACTCGAATTGCTTCATCATCAAGCACTCGATATTTATCTCCATAATTTTCAAATATTGAGAGCATAAGACCATTGCGAATACGATCTGCAAATGAAGCAGGCACATCTTTTGCTTTTATATTTGCTATATAAAGTTTTTTTGTATTTGAATTATCTATTTTTTGTGCAAATGCAAAATTTATAAAGGTAAATACATTGATAATTAATAACAACATGATAATTGATTTTGATTTCAAATTGCACTGCATGCGCATGGATGTCTTCCTTAATAGAATGAGATATTAAAGTATTCTACTTTATACATATAGGTACTTCTTGATTTTTTGATATACGAAAATGCGTTAAACCTGCAGAGAGTTTATGTAAACACTTTGCAGTAGATCTGACAGAATGATATTTATCTGTATATTACAATTTAAACTATCTATCAAGAAAATAGTGCATTAGTCAAATAATTAAATATGACACATTAAATTTATTTTAATTAAGCGGGCAAGGACGCCCGCTTTGAAAGTTTTGCACAGCGCTTTCACATAACTATGTATTATGCGACATAGGGAACTTAGTGTACTGTGCACTTTAAAGAAACTCTTCTGTCTAGAAGAGTTTCTTTAAGTGGCACTGTTAATTTTATCAAAAGCTATTGCACTATGAAGTAGTACCTTTTTCTATCAATTTATTTGTAAAAAAATATTTTCTGAGTGTATTACTTCCGGATCTTTATTTGTTCCAAACTCACCGAAGTCAATGGCGTTCCCAGTCTTTTCTACATCTTCGGAGGTTCAATCCTTTTTGAACTCTTGGTTTTAAGAATTAGATCTACGATCTTGTATGTGTCGAATTTATCTACCGGTTTATCGTCATCATCATAAATCGCGTATGGAGATTTGTTGAAATCCATATTGTTTTTATATAACACCTTGTATCCGTTACCCATAATGGCATAACCGTTTCTTTTAAAACTGGTTAGTATTCCAAGAGCTGAAATTGCATAATCGAGATCGGCATCGTAATCGATCAATGATTTCCCTGTGGTAAACTGTCTCCAATCCGTACTTAGTCCTATGAGATCAAAAACTGTAGGCATAAAATCCTGATGTGAAGTATACTTATATTTGATGCTGCTCTTCTTAACACCGGGATAATAAATAAATGCAGCAGGCTGAATCTGTATATTATTAAGCCCCCAAGTATGACCGAAACTTCCATGTTCCCAGAACTCCTCGCCATGATCTCCGGAAATTACGATAATAGTATTTTCAAGCCGCCCCATCTTATCCATTTCTGTAATCAATTGACGAAGGAGCTGATCGGTATAACACACTGCGTTCATGTAGCGGTTTTTGAGTTCGGCCCTGTCTTTTTTAAATTTTTCCTGAGTACCGCTGATAATAGTAAAATTCGCATTATAGTCAGGGACATATTTTCTGCACTCTTCAGGATAATAATAGTTAAAGTGTGTTACATTCATTAAATAATAATCGAAACGTTTCTCTCTTTTATCACTCTTAAGTTCACTTATAAATTTATTTATAAGTATTTTCTCTCTGGGACCATAATCATCAAGTTTAGTTCCGGGCGCCCTGTAAAACCGATCCTCTGTCTTTTCAATTATATCCCGATGTATATATTCATATTGATGCGGAGAGTTGTAATAAAATGATTGCTGATATCCTGCTTTTTTCAGGACCTGAAGCGGCATATTCAGAAACCCATTACCTCGCAGAGGCTCAAAATAATACGGTGCTAATCCGGTAAGCATGCCGAAGAGACTGCCGGGAGTATTATTTCCCGTAGTGTAATGTTTCTTTAAAATGAAACCCCGCTCGCTGGCGAATTTATAAAGAAAAGGCATATTCACAGGATTAAGCATATCGTGTCTTAATCCCTCAATATTCAAAAAGAGAATATTCATCGGTGATTTTACACTTATCTTTTGTGACAGAATTTTATCTTTTACAAGATCAAGTTTTTTCAGCTGATTAAGCTCCATCTTCTCATCAAGAAAATCGGGATTTGCAAAAAGCGCAGGAACGGCTTTACTCTTTTTCCCATCTTCATCGACCTTGATACGGTCCTCCGGAAAACCGGTAATCGACTGCCAGGGTATTTTGTGTTTCATCAGATTCATTTTTATATCTATATTCGCAAGAGCCACAAAACGGAAATGAAGTATAACCGAAAGAACTATAATTATAAAAATTGAAATAATTGAAAAATTAAAGCTAAGAGATTGTTCCTCTAAAATATTATTCAGAAAACGATATCCGAAATAGAAGACCACAAGGTAGACTGCAATAAAAAAAATCAGCTTAAAAGCACTTAAGGTAAAATCCCCCATCTCGCCATCGACCCATCCGCGATAAGCCATGACCACGCCTTCAGACCCCAGCTGTTTGCCGTAAATCAGAACAGCGATATTGTTGATAAAAAAAATCATGGTAACAGTAAGATTCGAAATCAGATATGCGGCTGTGGGACCGGATTTAAACCTGGAAAAAAGAAACCGTAATCCATAAAAAAGAAAAGCATTGAGAATAATTATTGAAATAAATAAATATATATAAGTCAGGAATATATCCCCGTCGATACTTCCATTATATCTGTCATAAACTAAATAAAGAGCAAATAAGACCGACCATAAAATCAGGTTAATCACACCCGCTGTATTGCTGTAAAAAAAACGTTTAATTCCCAACTGCTTTTCCCTCTCTTATAAATTACTGCCGTCTTATCTCTTCGGCTCCCGTACGGCATTAATGCCGGCCAACCGTTCAGAGCACTAATGTTTCGACCGGATGATTTTCAATCAATTAGTTCTCTATATAATACCTGCAAATCCCCCAGCCTATCGGCCACCCCCTTCATTAAGGGGGATGTTAAGCAATGCGAAACGGGGGGATTTAAAGTTTATGGCTGATAAAGTATTTATAACACAGCCATTTACATTTTTAATTCCTGACGAATAATCACACGTTCAAATCACTAGAACACAATTTGATCTATATTTTTCAAATATTTTTTTATTTTTTAAAAATAAATAATCGGTTAAAATTCATCTAAAAGAATGCGTATTATCCTCGGGAATTACGCATTCTTTTAACAACGCGGACAAGCATCTGAATTACGGCCGCTAGCAGAAACACTGCGCCTGTAATAATTACCACGGTAGCACCAGCCGGAGTATCCATTGACCAGCTTGCTGAAATCCCGGCCACAGTAAATACAGCGGAGAATATCGATCCGAGCCACATCATCCAGGCAAGGTTACGCGCAACGTATCCGGCTGTACCGGCAGGGAGGGTGAGCATTGCTATAACCATAACTATCCCGACAAAAGTCTGCAGAAGAACAACAGCAACGGCAATAACCGTAAGGAGCACCAGGAAGAGCGCCTGAGTCTTAACCCCTCGCACTCTTGAAAACTCTTCATCAAAAGCCGAGGCTTCGATCTGAGGATAAAAACGCCATGCAAGAAAAAGAACAACAGCATCCAGTGCGCCCAGAAGATAAAGGTCATGTACAGATATAAGCAGAATATTACCGAAAAGATAACTCATAGGATCGGTGTATCCCGGAGTACGCGCCATGAACAGAACTCCGATACTCATTCCTACTGCCCATATCGCATTGATAACAGTATCTTCTCTCTGCTTAGCGCGGAGAGAGACAAACCCGATAATAATCGAAGCAAGCACCGCGAATATCAAGGCACCCATAACCGGAGTAAGCCATGGAACAATTCCCGAGGCCGAGAAATATAGCGCCATGCCGATCCCGCCAAGTACCGCATGTGAAATTGCACCGGCAAGTCCGGATATCCGCTTCACGGTAACAATAGCACCTAGAACTCCAAAGAGTATCGATGACAAAATTCCTGCGATTACGGCATTACGTATAAAAGGGAGAGACGGGTCGAGAAGAACATCAATAAATCCATTCATATTTTTTTAACTTCCCGGCAGCAGAATGTATCATTCAATGCCTCGTCATGACGGACTCTGACAGCATTGCCGCCATAGAGATCGGGAGGAGCATCAACAGCCGGTTCGGTTCGATGCCGCACGACAGTCCGGGCCTGACCTGTTTTCATTCTGTCCCCGACGCATAAAACTGTATCTGTCAGTGACGATACAAATGCCTGATCATGTGTTACAATAAGAATTGTCGTACTCCCTTTTAATGAACCGAGGGTTACGAAAAGACGCTCTTCACTTTCAGCGTCCATGTTAGCGGTAGGTTCATCAAGGATAAGAAGAAGCGGCCTCGCAGCGAGAGCCCGTGCAACCAGCACTCTCCGGCGCTGACCTCCTGAAAGAGACTGATACGGCCGTGCTGAAAGTTCAGATATTCCAGCCCGTTCCATAGCCTCAAGGACAGCCTCTTCATCCTCGCTTTTAAATTTCCGTGAAAGAGACCTGAGCCGCCCCATGCGGACAACCTCTTTCACCGTGATCGGAAACGCCGGATCATACCCTGCATGCTGCGGGACGTAACCGATACGGTCTCTTTTAAAACCGGCAAGTCCCTCAAACAGGGCAATCCTCCCGGAGTCCGGGCGTTCAAGATTCAGAAGCAGTTTTAATATAGTCGTTTTACCGGAACCGTTCGGTCCGACAAGCGCAGAAAAATCACCCTGGTGAATATGAAAATTCACATCTTCAAGAACCGGTAAAGAGCCATATGAAAAAGAGACATGATCAAACCGGATAGCAACAGGAGCATTGTGTGATTTTTCAGCATGCATACTTGTATCCTTTAAAAAATTTTATTTCTTCTTAAGAAGGGAACTTTCCAGAGCCGCGCCCATCTTTTTTATATTTTCAAGCCAGTCCGGTGAAAGAGGATCAAGCATTACAACTTCAGCACCCACAGCATCGGCAACAGTTTTTGCGGCATTCACCGGGAACTGGGACTGAACAAATATTGCCGGAGTTTTATCTGCCTTCGCCCCTTCAATAAGAAACGATAGAGCTTTCGCGTTCGGCTCCTTCCCCCCAGTTTCCACAGCCTCCTGCCTTATGCCGAACTCGTCTAAAAAATAACCGAAAGACGGGTGAAAAACAAGTACAGTTTTCCCGGAAAGAGGTTTAAGAGTCTTTTTCAGATTGCTGAAAACCGAATCTATATCCGTTACAAGAGCCTGGCAGTTAGACTCATAAATATCTTTTCCGGCAGGATCAACTTCAACCAGAAGATCGCGAACATGTCCAGCCATTATCTTTGAAGGACTAAGACCAAGCCATGTATGACGGTCAATATTTACACCCTTCCCATGAGCATCATCACTGTTTTTATTATCGTGATCATTATCACCTTCATGACTATGCTCCTCCATCTTCCGGAACCTGACACCTGCGGTTCCATCGATAATTACAAGCGACGGATACTGTGATACTACCTTCGGTTTAAGCGCAGTTTCAAAGTCAGTCCCGGAGAGAATCCATGCCGAGGTATTCGCAAATGCAGCCATTTGTTTTGGTGTGGGATCGTATGAGTGGGGATTCTGTCCTTCACCAGCCAGAACCTGAACTCTTACACGGTCGCCCCCTATTCTTTCAATAAAATACTTCTGAGGCAGAATGCTTACGGTAATTTGAAGTTTCCCGTCTGCAGCTTTATCCTGGGATTTTCCGCAGGATAAAAAGAGAACGGACAGAATCACCGGAATCGATAACAAGTAAAATTTTTTCATGCAATTACTCCTTAATAATTATTTACCGGCAATCCCGCACAGGGAGTTTTTTACAAATTATAAAATAAAATAATCTGCGATTGTGGCGGGTGGTGTCAATAGAAAAATTCTTCCGCCCCCACTGTCGCGATGCGACATCTCCCCCATGAATGGGAGGAGATGAAAGTCGGAATATTTACAGTTTCATTTTCCCCGCCCCGGTGGTCACATTTCTCCACGGGAAGGGGGAAGAAGAACTCGAAGTATTTTAGTATCTCTTCTCCTCCCATTCATGGGGGAGATGGCCAGCGGCCAGTGGGGGCGGAATTTATACAACAATCAAAAGATCATCAAATAAATCTATTTGACACTTTTCGTTTCTGAATATATATTGCGGATACTGAAAAATATGGATATAATTAGTTTTTAAACGGAGATAATAAATGGTAATTGTAGAAATCTATCTTACTATAAAGAAACAGAATATTGAAGATTTTATAACACATACAAATGACAATGTCTCAAACAGCGTAAAAGAACCGGGTGTTATACGCTTCGAATTTTTTAAAGATCTTGAGGCAGATAATAAATTTGTTTTATTTGAGATGTTTAAATCTGTTGAAGACCAGAACAAGCACCGTGAAACGGCTCACTATCAAAGATGGAAGGAGAATACAGCAGAGATGCTTGAATTCCCCTATACAAGAAACTCCTTTGAATATGTGGGGATGGATTAAATTTCAACAGAGAACTGTGCCAAAATAAAAATTCAAACTGAGGCTGCATGAAGACGAATCTTACCTGTGGTGTAATCATTTCATTACTCCTGTTCTGCACAACCGTGACAGCTGAAGAGAGCACACCAGATAAATTAAACATAGGAATTATATCCCGGATCAACCATGAGGAAAAAACAGCCGTAGTTTTAACCGGCTCCAATGATTTTAGAGCGGGTCAAACACTCTTTGCCGACGTTGACGGCAGAACCATAGAATTAAAAATTGCAGAAATCGGTGAAACTGAAATTACCTGCGAAATTCCAGAGCAGGATATCCATCTCCTTACTGAAGGGATTGAAATATACTCAATAAAAGCTGCGAAAGAAAACTCCATGGCAGAAAAATATAAAGATGATAAACCCGCTAAAGCTGAAGAAGATCGAGATGAGTCTCCGCGGCGAAACCGCAAGTGGAGGCCAGAGCCGATGTTTTTTACGGGCTTAACTTACGACACTAATAACTTCAGACGAGGGAGTGAGGTTTATGGAAAAGAATCGGGCGTTGCTGAAGCTTATTTAAACGTACTCATCAACTCGATGTTTATTCACGCAGGATATGAAAATCCCGGATTAAATTTTTTTGACAGCGATCCGGAGAATTATAAAGCGATGAATCTCTCCGGTTCATATACAGAGGAAACAGGTCTTCCGTTCACACCATTTTTTAAATTCGACTACAAATATCTCCCCGACGCCGAAAAAATCAACACATCCAGTTTTATGACCGGAGCTCTTGGAGTCTCATACAATATGGAGATGGTTCGATTAAGATTAAGCTACGGGAGAGATTACTATACCGACGATCTTAACAATGACCGGGAAACTTTCAAAGACTACATATACACATTAAATTTAAGTATCTACAATTATAATTTTATTCTTTCAAATATATATTTAGCAATGAATTTGACAGGAGAATACTACAACAACCGTTTTGAAGACAGTAAAGCCACACCTGAAGATGAAAGCCGCAAAGGGATAAGCAGCATTACCGGACAGCTTTACCTGAACATTCGTTTTGCAGACGACATCACCTTTTTCACGGAATATAATTACGCCTATATGCCCGATTCTGACTGGAGCAGTAATGCCGAAAAACGCGACTGGTTTGGTTTTGGAATTCAAGTGAAACTTTAGAGTTCTAAATCAATCCGTCCCGGACAAACTGCTCCCATTCATATAGTAGCGAATTATTTTAAGGGGTGCGTATGCTTCGCATACGCGGAAATGGGGGATTACGGGGGCGCTGCCCCCGTAATCCCCCATTTCCGGCGCAGCGCGCAGCGCTGTGCCCCCAAAAATAATTTGCCCCTATTCATATATTCGCGCTTAAATAAAAAAAGTGTTGAAAATTAAATTTAAAAAAAAATATTGATACGCGTCTCTACCTGAACGATTTTAAGAGGAAATAATGAATAAAAAATACACTATTTTTGCAATTTTTATACTCACCTCAATTCTACTCTCTGCCGGGGAGAATAATAAACCAGCAATTGATCTCTCCGTCATAAAATACAGGCTTGTTTACGAAACATTTGACAACGGCAGCTTCGATATCTGTGTCATCAATGCAGATGGTACTGGTAAAAAGAAAATTACCAATACAAAAGATGTCCACGAGATGTACCCTAAAGTATCTCCTGACGGAAAGAAAATCAGTTACCTTCAGGATACCGGTGAGGGGAGAAACCGTAAGCGCGACCTTTACATTATGAATATTGACGGTTCCGGGAAAAAGCTGATCTCAAAAGATTCAAGAGAGCAGTGCTGGTCACCCGACGGAAAATTTATCGCTTTTGTAAAATCGGAATCCACAAGAAGATTTTCACTGGACAGCTGGTCAACAAAGGGTCTATTTATTTACAATCTGAAAACCGGACAAGTACGGGAGCACGCGAACAAGACACTTGAACATCTATACTCCCTTGGATGGTCCCCTGACGGAAAATATATTACAGCAACTGTTCTCGGCGGGATGGGACTTAAACATACAAATATCGGAATTGAAGTAAACGACACCAGATACTTCGAACTTAACATCATCGGATGTCGACCCGAATTTTCATCGGACGGAAGCAAAATCGGCTGGGGAAGAACAGATCGCGAATTCAATATCGCAAAAATCGACATGCACAGATCTACTCCGGTTCTAGACAAAGATAAAATCAACTTTCTTCAAGTAACGAAAGGCTACGAGGTGTATCATCTCGACTGGTCCCCTGACGGTAAATACATTGCCTTCTCGTTCGGACCCGATGGGGAACAGCATGTGGGGGGAGCCGCGAAGGGATGGAACATCTGCATCGCGGAGATTGCAACAGGTAAATCGGCCTATGTAACAACAGACGGCAATCAGAATAAAGAGCCGGACTGGATTCCGGCAGGAGAATAAGAATGAAAAAAATTACAACCCTACTGTCTATCACAGCAGTTATATTATCCGCCGTTTCATGCGGCAAAAAAAGCGACTTAACCATAAAAGAGATAAAAACTAAATCCGGTATTGAAATGGTTTCACTCCCCGGGGGCGAGTTCACCATGGGTGAGGGTGCCGATGCTCACCAGGTTAAACTCTCGCCATTCCTTATTGATAAATACGAAGTAACACAGGAGATGTTCAAAAAGATAGAGCTCCCGAATCCTTCGCATTTCAAAGGGGATAAAAATCCTGCGGAAATGGTTGCATGGGTAAACGCCGCAGTTTACTGCAACGAGCGGTCACTTGAGGAGGGACTTGTTCCCTGCTACAATGAGGACACATGGGAATGCAATTTCGACGCGAACGGCTACAGACTCCCCACGGAAGCCGAGTGGGAATATGCCGCGCGTGCCGGTAGCAAAGAGAAATACTTCTTCGGGAACGATTTGAAGATCATGAAAAACTACGTTATATACAACAAAAACTCATCTGGCAAAACCGCACCGGCAGGTTCACGTAAACCAAATCCCTGGGGACTATACGACATGTACGGCAACGTTGCAGAATGGTGTAACGACATCTATTCCGCGGATTACTACAAATCTTCTCCGACAACCGACCCGCGAGGTCCGAAAGAGGGGAAAGAGCGTGTTCTTCGAGGCGGTTCATGGAATGACGGTGAAGAATCATTCGGTTCAGCAGTCCGCGCGATGGACGGATCGATCAACGATGCCTGCATTCTCCGCGACACTATCGGATTCAGATGCGTAAGAAGGGCGGACTAAGAGAGAATGCTTTTTCACTCATGGACTTTTCTTCTTTTTTTTATAACTGTTTATGCCGTTTTCTCAATGGCGAAAACGGCTTTGTGGAAAAGAAATATTATACTTGCCGGGTCCTTCATCTTTTACGGATGGTGGGACCCGCTCTACCTGCTTTTAATATCATGGGTAATTCTATTTGATTATACATCGGTTCTCATGATGGAGAGAACCGGCCGGAAAAAAATTTTTCTTACGCTTAGTATATTCGATTCGATTGCCATTCTCTCTTTTTTCAAATATTCCGGATTTATCGTTAATAATATAAACAGCATTTTTCAAAACGCCGGACTCGAATACTCCTTGCCTCTCCCGGGCGTTTTACTCCCTATTGGAATTTCATTCTTTCTTTTCCTATCACTGGGGAATACAATTGATTATTATTATGGGAAAACGGAGAGAGAGAAAAGCCTTTTACAGTACGCCTCATTTGTATCTTTTTTCCCGTCACTACTTGCGGGACCGATTGAACGGGGGCACCGTCTTATGCCGCTCCTTAAATCATGGCCCGAAGTTAAACAGGATGACATCGCAGAGGGTGTTTATCTTTTCATTCAGGGCATGTTTAAAAAGATGGCCCTGGCTGATTATTTCGCACTCTATGCTGATAAGATTTTCGGCAATCCCATGGCATACACATCGGGTGACCTCATAGCCGGGGCGCTGGCGTTCACATGGCAGATCTATTTTGATTTCAGCGGATACACAGATATGGCTCGCGGTGCGGCGCGGATGCTGGGGATTAATCTTATGGAAAATTTCAACCTCCCTTATATGGCTTCAAGCACAGGAGATTTCTGGGGGAGATGGCACATAAGTCTTTCATCATGGTTTAGAGATTATCTCTACATACCTCTTGGCGGGAACAGGGCAGGCGAGCTCCGCGAAACAAGGAATACATTTGCAACAATGCTTCTTTCAGGTCTATGGCATGGCGCTTCATGGAACTATGTTTTATGGGGATTTATGCACGCGGTAATTCATAGCGTCGGGAAGCAGATCGGAAGAATTAAACTTACAGAAAAAATACCCATGTTCGCACGCCGGATTGCAGTCTTTATTCTGATAATTTTCACATGGATATTCTTCCGCTCTGAAAACGGAGAGGATGCGTTTACATTTATAGAAAGAATTTTCACTACAGAGATGTCTATGCCGCAAATACCGTTCTACATGGCCGGATTGATTATCACATGCTACACTTTACAGTGGTTGAAAGAGTATAAGCGAATAGACTTCATGGACAAACCATTATTCAGAGGAGCGGCTGTTTTCTTTATGCTGGCTTACCTGCTGTTTTTTGTGACTTACAGTTCCAGTGAATTTATATATTTCCAGTTTTAAAAAAAACGATAACAAAATGAATAATAATGAATAAAATTAAATACATAATAATTTCAATTTCACTGCTGCTGATGATTACAGCCGCGATTCCCCTTATTCTCCCGCTTACGGATACTTCGCTGTTTTACGGCAACTACAGAATTCCCTACAGTATGGGGGAGGATTACTTTCTCTACAGCCGTTACTCAAAGTATACAGCAAAAGACGGCAGAATTCCCGTAATAGGCGACTCCGTTATATGGGGTCATTATACTGACAGTGAAAACACTCTTCCGGCACACCTGAACAGAATCAGTACAGAACGTGGATTTGTAAACCTGGGGCTTGACGGCATACACCCTGCAGCGATGAGCGGACTCATAGACATTTACGCATCGGGACTGAAGAACAAAAAAGTTATTGTCGGAGTCAATCTCCTCTGGATGAGCTCACCGAGACACGACCTGAGCGGTCCCGTGAACAACGAAATAAATCATAAAATCCTGTTGCCTCAGTTTCATCGGGAAATACCTGCGTACCAGCCTTTACTGGAAGAAAAAATTTCAGCATCAATAACCCGGTCGATACCGTTCTTTACATGGATTGATCATCTGCGGCTTTCACAATTTGCAGGAAAGAGTTTCTACATATGGACTATGGATAATCACGACAAAAGTCTGAAAGAATTTTTCTCTCACAAAGATGATAAATTTAAAATACCGGAAGGAACATTGCCGGAAAAGATGCAGGAGCAGGAGATCGAATGGATAACAGCAGAAAAATCTCTCCAGTGGAAATTCATGTTAGAGACTCTAATCTCCCTTAAGAAGAATGGAAATGAAGTCGCGGCCCTTATCACTCCATTTAACACTTATATGATGACCACCGACAGCAGAAAAAAATATTTTTCAATACTCGCAGAGATGGAATGGATTCTTCGGGAAAACGGAATAATCCCGATTATTCCGCTGATACTGGAGAAAAAATATTTTGCAGATTCAAGCCATCCCAATGCGGAAGGGTATAAACTCATAGCTGAAGACATGATGAAAAACCGGGAGTTTCTGCAATTTATAGGGAAGTAATCCCCCTCACCCTGCATTGCTGACGCCCGCATGCCCTCTCCCATGCTTTGTATGGGAGAGGGCGGCCGACCGAAAGGGATGGCCGGGTGAGGGGAGAGGTTCCTACTCCGGCAGTACTACTCTTAACCCGTTCATCCCTATTCTCTCAAACGGCTCAACGGGCCATCTCTTATACGAAGTGAGATCTTTCGGTGAATCGAGCATCGAGCCCCCCCTGGCTACACGGTACAGATATTCACCTTTATTTCCAGCGGGGTCTTTCTTTTCAGATTCGGAATAATATGTGCTGCTGTATCTGTCATAACACCACTCGGCAACGTTGCCGCTCATGTCATGCAGACCGAACTTATTCGGAATCCGTGTACCGACCTTTTTTACTTTATGAAATTTGACCCACCAGAATCGACCTTTACTATATCTCTTCACACCGGTATTAAACATATGCCAGGAATAACTGCCGGAACCGTCCCAGGATGAATCTTTTCCCCAGTAAAAATCAGTTTTACTTCCGGCACGGCATCCGTACTCCCACTCTGCTTCAGTAGGAAGACGAAAACCATTTGATTGCTGATCGGCTCTTACTCTCCACTTTTCTTCATTATGAGGTGAAATATTATCATCCTCTTTTGAGTCTTTCGTAATTATATAATACGGTTTAAGACCGTTAAGTTCACTCAGCCTATTACAAAATTCAACTGCCTCATACCAGCTGATGTTAAATACAGGGAGAGAATCACCCTCGCCATATTTGCTCTTTTCGCATGGATTAATCCCCGTTACATCCATGTACTGTTTCTGAGTAATTTCGTATCTCCCCATCCAGAAACCTTTAGTCACTGTAACAGTCCTTGGCGGATGATAGTCCCGCCCCTTTGACTCGCTCCCCATAACAAATGATCCGCCAGGGATAAAAACCAGATCCACTCCGCCTGTCTTTTTCTGTGTAATTTCATCACTAGGGTAAATACTTACTGTAAAAAGGATGAAAATAAATGGCAGAATTTTTTTAATCATAAATATGTATTCCCCGGGGATAAAGATTTATTTTGCAATCTGCTTACTGCTCGATTTCTCAGAATAATAATCGGCATATTTATCATCCTTTTCAGTAAGCACCCTGTCAATAACAGCCTGTCCGCTTTTTTGGCTTAAAATCTCAGGTGAATACTGCACATCCAGAGGATTGATGTTTACCGGTATAATAGTATACGACTCAACTCCAGCTTCACTAAGCGACACCCTCACCATCATACTGGTTTTATGAGCAGCGGAGTGCCTCCCGGCAAAAACAAAATCCCCAAGACTATAGAAAATAATACCATTCTTATACCGTTCAACAGGTCCCAAACCATGCGACTGATGACCGATAATACACGTCGCGCCTGCGTCAATAAGTTTATGTCCCAGTTCAACCTGCTCTTTCTCAGGTTTCATAACAGGGTAATCATAGCCGACTTCCTGCCCCCAGTGAATACTGACAACAACAGCATCAACATCATTCCTGACTTTTTTTACAGCGGCACATAAAAGCTCATCTGAACCCCCGGCAGCACCCGCTCTGTCAGGACCGGCCCATACACTTTTAGGAACAACATTATTGAAGGCGAAAACAGCAACACGGGTACCTCTGTGCCAGATATAGACAGGCTTTAAAGCTTCTGTTATATTCATACCCACTCCCACCGGAGCTATATTGATTTTCTCAAGCCGTTTATAGGTTTCCCACATCCCCACTTCACCGGCATCCTTAATATGATTATTCGCCAGAGAAGCGACATTGAAGCCTGCATACTTCAGCATATCCTCACTTCCGCCGGGTGAACTGAAATAAAAAACTTCATCTTTATCGTTAAAAGCTTTAAAATCTAAATTCGTAATTGGAGCTTCAAGATTAAGAAAACCGATACCTTTTATTTCTTTAGAAACTTTTGAAAAAGGATACCCCATGGCATTCTTTCTTCCGTATTTTTTAAACCGGTAATCAATAACCTCTCCCATAGTTGCAAAATTAAGAGCGACATCACCTACGGCTGTAATTACAGCCGGTTCCTTTTTAGGCCATATGTTTTTTATAGCCTTACTATCCTTATATCCGTAATCGAGGGTATTCCTTGAGTCCTCAGCAACAGGTTCATCACCTTTGATGATAATTTCACCGCTATGCTTTGTTATTCTGGGAGAACACGCTATAATAACAATTAATGCAAAAAGAAATAGCGGTCTCCGGTGCGTTCTAACACTATTCATAATATATAACCCGGTTTCGTTCATTATATTCATTCTAAAAAATCTTATTCTCACTAGGCTTAAATATTAAATATTACTTCAAGAATTTTTTAGAGAATACTGAATAAAAAATCAAGAACATTTCATGGAATTAGAATCTGCTAAGATAATTTTCATTATAAAAGATATTTGACACCTTTTATGATGAAAATTATTTTAAGAATCATAATATTAAAAAATAAAAGAAGTAAATTTGAAAATTAAAATTTTTAAAACACTCTGCGCAGCAGCAGCATTGATATTTTCGGCAACATCATTAAACGCTCAGCAGTCTTTCACTGAAGTGCCGGCTATGAAAGCGGTTTGGATTAAATCTGTTAAGGCAGGAGCTGACAACGCCGGATACTGGGATCTACCGGGGAAGATGAAACGTGGTGAATTCAAAAAAGGTGCAAATGTAGCGGTATGGCAATCAGACGGTGGTGAAGATCAGCAATTTGTTTTTGTCAAAAGAGAAAACGATACTTATAGCATTCAATCCTACAATGGGTTTGGAACAGTTGACGTTGCAGGTGGTAATAATGCCGATGGAGTAAATATTTAATGATAGCTGTAATTTCATTCACAGTTATCATGCTGTTGTATGAATTTGCGGTTAAAAGGATTTCGTTCCTACGCAGAATGTTCGGGATGAAACCGTAACAGATTGAATCAGGATTTAAAAATAATATTTATAAGAAAAGGAGAAATACCAAATGAATATAGCAGTAATCGGGATTGGAGGGGTCGGCGGATACTACGGAGGAAAACTCACACAGCTCCTCAAAGACGATAAAAATCTGAATATATACTTTATCGCAAGAGGTGCTCACCTTAAAGAGATTCAGAATAACGGACTTATACTCGACTCTGATGACGGTGAATTTATATGTCATCCTACTAAAGCCACGGATAATATATCAGAACTTCCCATGCTCGACCTCTGCCTTGTCTGTGTGAAGGGATATGATCTCGACAAAACAATGCCTCTTCTGAAAGATAAAATATCTGAGAAGACAATGATACTGCCGCTTCTGAACGGAGTCGATGTTTACGAAAGGATCAGAAAAACAATTGATAAAGGCGTTCTGTTCCCGTCATGCGTGTACGTCAGCACTCGTATCGAAGAACCGGGAAAAGTTGTGCAACGCGGCGGTACACGAACAATACACTTCGGAAGCGATCCCAAAAATAGTTTTGTTGATCCTATAATTTTCGATCTGTTTAAAAAAGCGGACATTAAATACATATGGCTTGAAGAACCATATACCGAAATCTGGAGTAAGTTTGTTTTCATCGCAGCATACGGTCTTGTAACTGCAAATTTCGACAAGACTATCGGTGAAGTTGTTGCATCGGATGAATTGGGCAGTTATACAAAAAAAATCATGCATGAAATATCCGAAATTGCACGCAAGAGAGGGGTTGTATTACCTGAATCTATCGAGAACGAATCTTTTGCAAAAGGGAAAAACTTCCCATTCGAAGCAAAGACTTCATTCCAGCGTGATGTTGAAAACATTGACAAGCCCGACGAGCGGGACCTCTTCGGCGGTACAATAATACGGATGGGAATAGAGTCCGGGATTCCAACTGAAACAACAAAACAGATTTACGACTCGATACAAAACAAGAAGAAAGATTTAGCGTAATCTTTCTTTACAAATAATAAATACAGAAATAATTCCTAAACTTTTTTATAATTTAAAATGCTTTTGTCTCCCCGCCGAAGTCGGCGGAGAGACAAGCTCTTATGTTTTGCAAAAAAATAGATGTTAAGGAATTAACTTTGGAATAATGACTTCATTTAACTCCCATACTCCGGACCGATTCACTCACTCTTACTCTTCTGAATCAAAAGTATACGTGATTGAAGCGGTTGGAGGACTGGTCCCATCCTGTATTACTGTAATACTATCAACCGGATCAGAATCCGCATATATATAAATTGCTATGGAAGATGTAAGGTCATCATTTCCGGTGGCTAATATTACTATAGATTTTGGAGAGCTCATCCCCTTCTCAAAATTAAAATAATTACCTGTTGTCCCCATTGCACTGCTTACAAAATCGACAGATTTACCTCCATCTATTTTATACAAACCGTAAAAACCGTTCCCGGTTGAAATTACCTCAAAACTATAAGAGAATGTCTCTTCCGGTTCTTCACATCCTGCAATAAACAGAGTCGAAAAAGATATTATCACTATAAAGAGTATATTTTTAAGCAGAGTATTCATATAAATAAGCCTCTCACATTAAGTATTAATACTCTAATAATATAGAAAAGTTACGTCAAACTAAATTTTATTTCGTCAAATTTCAGCTTTACAAAAAATTAAAATCCGATATTAAAAAAGAAAAGAAGCACATAAAATCCGGAGGCATTATAACTACACCGCCTGCCTATGAACAATTATATGAAAAAAATTATAATCACTTTAATAATACTCTCTTCTGCACTTAACAGTTACACTGCAGGATTAAAATCATACAGAGAGACCCCGCTTTTGAACGCGAAGGTTCAGGAGAATGATCTCCCTTTCGGGGAATATTCTCTCATAAGGTCATACAGAAACATAACCCAGCTTCTAATATCGGTTAACACAAGAATTATACTATATACAGACCGTGACAACCAGAGAGACAGTGAAATTTTCGTCACGGCTTATTCACGTCTTGAAGAAGTTATACTGAACGTCCCTACACTCCATCAGCATGAATTCAATCTGGCAGTGGAAAAACTAATCAGAAAAGGGGACAGCAGCAGTACCTCAAATATCCCATTCCCCGGCGCAGAAAAATTCATCGAAGAAATAAAAAAAGGTATAAAACCTGTGAAAGAGGATGGGGAGTTTTTCATTTATCTCAATGAAAATAACAGACCTGTATCTTTAATGACAATCAATTTAATGTGGAAAAAAATTACTATCCGCAATATTCTTAATGAACAGAAAGTCCCGTCAACATTTTACAGTATCTATACCGACGAGTGTTATGATAAACATATAAAAAAAATTCTTCGAGAGTTCACCTCTGAAATCAAAAATAAAATATCAGAATAATCCCTCTTGACAAAAACTGTATAAATATTATTAATCCGGTATGAATACACCGGAAAAAAAAATCAGCACTATCAGTCAGCGTCTTGCAGGATGTTTCGTATCGGCAATTCCAGCTGCGTTAAAATCCGCACGTTTTCTGTTATCAATCATGATCCCTGTATCACTTGCAGTTACACTGCTGAAATATACAGGGATACTGGAACATATTGCAAAGTGGATGAATCCCATGTTCAGCCTCATGGGCCTTCCAGGTGACGCGGCAATTGTTTTTATTACAAGCATGGTACTTAACATATACTCCGCTATTGCCGTCATCAGCACACTCCCCTTCAGCGAGAGAGAGCTTACAATACTGGCTCTTATGTGTCTTATTTCACATAACTTTTTTGTTGAAACGGCTATTCAGAAAAAAACCGGCTCCTCGGCAATTAAGATAACTCTTGTCCGTATCATTTACAGCTTTATCGGTGCATACTCGCTTAATCTGCTTATGCCTGCCGGTTCAGGTAATATAATTACAGCATCTTCGGGAAATGAGGAGATGACTCTTGCGGGAATTTTATCATCTTGGTTTTATAATTCCCTTTTTCTTATCGCGCAGATTCTTGTTCTTGTAACACTTCTCCTTATTCTCCAGAAAATACTGGATGAATTCGGTTTTATAGATAAGCTTGCAGTGATTCTGAGACCGGCCCTTCGTGTAATGGGACTACCGGACTCAGTCGCGTTTCTCTGGATTGTGGCAAACACACTCGGTCTTGCATACGGTTCAGCAATTATGATAGAGCAGTCCGAATCGGGCAGACTGAACAGAGAAGATGCAGATCTTCTCAATCATCACATCGGGATCTCCCACTCGCTTCTTGAAGATACTCTTCTATTTGTTGCAATAGGAGTCCCGGCACTCTGGATAATATTTCCCAGAGTAATACTTGCTACGATAGAAGTATGGCTGCTTAGACTAAGAAAATTTATTACAGGAAAAAACAATGAACCCTGCACTACCGGATGATATTCACTCTATACTTCTAAACAGCCTGAAGGATGCCTTTGTCTTTGTTGATACGGAACATGTTATACAATACATGAACAGCGCGGCTGTTTCAAGATACAAAGATGGCAATTCACTTCTAGGAAAATCTATATTCTCATGCCACAACAGCGCTTCAAAGGATATGATGATTGAAATTTTCGGGAAAATGAGATCCGGCCTAGATGAGGAGATCATTACTGACAACGAAAAACACAGAATATACATGCGTGCGGTCCGTGATCAGAACGGGAATCTTCTGGGCTATTATGAAAGATTTGAGCCGCCGGTAAAAAGATAAATTTTACCCGGAACTATTTCCGGTAATTTCATCAATTGAAATAAAGGAGAAAACAGATGGAATTCAGATACTATATGCCAGTTAAAACTTTTTTCGGAAGAGGCTGTATCGGAAAAAACAGCGGTGAATTTTTACTCCTTGGTAAAAAAGCTTTTATCGTAACCGGAAAATCATCCGCTGAAAAAAACGGTTCTCTGGCCGATGTAAAAAAAGCTCTCGAAATTGTAAACATACCCTATGTAATCTACAATAAGATTGAACCGAATCCGGAAGTCGAAGATATGCGCAAAGCAGCAGTTTCCGCAAGAGAGTCAGGTGCCGACTTCATCATAGGCATAGGGGGCGGATCACCTCTCGATGCTGCAAAGGCAATAGCCATACTAGCAGCAAACGATATTGATGATGAAACACTCTTCGGTGCAATATATACAAACCCGCCTCTTCCTATCGTTGCAATACCCACAACTGCCGGAACAGGTAGTGAAATGACGCCATATTCAATTCTCACTTTTGATAAAATAAGTAATAAAAAAAGTATAGCCACGGAATCCATATTCCCCGCCGTCGCGTTTCTTGATCCGGCATATACAGAAACACTTTCATCAGAAATTACAGTCAATACTGCCATAGACGCCTTGTCTCACGCAATCGAAGGGTATCTCTCCGTCCGTTCAACTGATGTTGTAAAACCCTACGCGCTGGAGAGTATAAAACTCATAGGTAAATGTATTCCCGAACTGGAGCAGAGAGACTTTAAAAGTGAGACAAGAGAAAAACTCCTCTACGCATCAATGCTTGCAGGCATTGTAATAGCCCATGCCGGTACAACAGCCGTACACGCAATGGGATATCCCCTTACATATCACAAGCATATAGATCACGGCAGGGCAAACGGCCTCGTTCTTTATCACTACCTGAAATTTATCGCACCGGCAATAGAAAAAGTAAAAGATATTACAAACATTATGGGTATCTCCGGAGTTGATGAGTTTGGAAAGATATTAGAAAGACTGCTCGGGGAGAAAGAGATGCTTACAGAACAGGAGATCACAGAATTTACAAAAACAGCAATTGCAGGAAAGAACATAGCAAACACCAGACCTCAGCCCGGGGAGAAAGATATTCGTAAAATATTCGAGGACTCGTTCAGGAGGTGACACTCCTGAACCTGATACAACACTTCCAATAAATTATTGTAAAATAATTTAAATCCCCTCTCCTGAGAAATTTCCGTTATTCCAAAATCCCTGCTGAATTATTTTACCGTCCGGAGCATACTCAACCCCTTTACCGTGCATCTTGTGATTTTTCCACTCACCGACGTAACGGGCACCGTCATTCCATATATAAGTGCCCTGACCATCTTGAAGATTATCCTTCCACTCTCCGATATATTTATCTCCGGAACTCCAGATGTATGTTCCCTCACCATTTTTTGCATCGTTTCCATACTGCCCGGAATATGATTCACCATTTACAGCAGTATATTCACCATGGCCGTCCATAAGATCTTTTTTAAAACCGCCCGCATATTTATCGCCATTTGCCCATAAAAATTCGGCATTACCCTCTCTGAATCCTTGAACAAACTCTCCATTATATCTATTGCCATTCGTCCAGGTATAAACGCCGGATCCCTCCATATAACCATTCTTCCAGTCTCCGGAATAGTTTGAACCATTATAGAACGTCAGCACTCCGGTTCCATGTCTCATGCCATCTTTATAATCACCCTTATATATATTTCCGTTAGTCCAGAAAAACTCACCCCTGCCGTGCATCTGATTTCCTTTATACTCACCGATATATCTGTTACCGTTAGAAAAAAGGAAGGTATTATTACCCCGCATGATGCCCTGCATCAGAGTATATACCGGCATATTTTTATAAACACTTTTAATAAGAATTCTTGTACCACCGATCATAAGACATCGAGAATTTTCTGCATCGGGAGAAATCACCTCGATTGCAGCCATAAGCCCATTTATCTCTACAAAAAGTTTGTCCCCTTTTTTAAGACTGCCGCCTTTTACAAATATCTCACCCGCAGAGACATTGACTTCTGCGACTTTGCCTATTTCAACTTTATCTTCATCGGTGAGTCCCGGAAGTTTTATCGTGTTAACAAAAAGATAGTCAAAAAACTCACCCTGCTCTGTTGATCCATCGGCATATTGATAAACACCAATCCCCCAGGGAACATTAAGTTTAAAATCACCAGAGTATGAATCTCCGTTATTGAAAATCAGAGTCCCGCGGCCTACCCGATTATCACTTACCCATTCTCCGTCGAACTTCTCACCCCAGTTTTTATAATGCATTACGCCATTCCCGTGGCGCATGTTTTTTAAATTGGCACCTTCGTAACAATCGCCGTTATTATATACAAAAATTCCAAATCCATTATTACAGTCACCCTCGGCACACCCCCCTTTATATTTTGAATTAGGGGAGAGATACTTCTCACATCCGGAAAGATTCTGATCCTGAACAGGTATAACATCGGGAGCTTTCATCGGTGCGCTACTGCAGCCGTAGAGCAGGAAGAAAACAGATACAATTAAAATTTTATTTTTAAACATTCCAACACCTCTTTATAATACCTATATTGAATAAATATATTAGCACGGAGGAAGTCAAGTAATCGGGGTGAAATTAATCCTACTAAATAAAGTACAGATGGAGATTCAGGTTAAACATAATACAGACCAGCTTAAAAACAAAGTAGCTTATTAAAAATGCAAGGATAACCATGAGAAAAGTATTTGCTTTATATAAAAACTTTTCAGAGAAAGATTTTTTGTACCGATGAAGTATAACTGCAACCAGAGTAAGATAAAGAGCAAGACCGAAAGCGCCAGAGAAAACAAAGAGTGCTTTGATCCCCGGAGTCAATACCGGAAACATATTAAAATCTGCAAAAATTTTAAACCCTACAAACCACCATATTATCATCCCGGGATTTGTAATAGCAATTGTAAACCCAGTCAGAAATGAAAGTCTTTTGCCATACTTTATACGCTTCTCCTGGTGAAGCATATAATCTCTCTCCCGATAAGATTTGTACATCAGATAAGAGAGCACCACTATACCGAGACTATATATAAAAAGCTGAAAATCCTTATGCAGAAGATAATCTCCGAAACCAAAAAGAGCAAGCAATCCGTATAAAAGATCAGATATGGCAGACCCCATTGCTGTGGCAATTGCCGGTTTTTTATGTCCATTTATTGTTTTTTTTATTACCTCAAGCTGAACTGCCCCTACAGGGATAGAAGTTAGAAAACCTAAAACTGTTCCGAATATTACAGTAGCAAGAAGCTTTGAATAAAATACATATTCCATTAAGTTACCTGAACTTTTTTTATAATAATCCGATCACCTCATAGTCACATGGAGAATTACACCGATCGGCATGTTATACCACTAAAACTTCGATTAAATTATAATACTTCCGGTACAATAAATCAAAATTATATAAACAAAAATATTATAATCTTTATTTAAAATTGATCAATTGGATTATTAACATATAATCATATATATTATATTTGTAAAACAATTTTTTAAAAAACCTTTATTTCGATATTTCTAACTTAAAACAGTTTCCTGACCGGATGATTATTTCTGCTCAACAGGCGCAACCAGTTCTTCGATAACACTGAGAATTTCATCCTTAATCTCTTTGTATTCATGGTCAACAACTGATACTTCAAGAATCGGAATATCCTCTATATAAATTCTCCCTGTATTAGCATCAAGGGTAATGTAATCACCTTCATGAAGCACAGCTGAACCGAGTGTTATTACATCATCACTACTGTTTTCCCATTGAACATCTGTAACACAGGGCTTCCCTTCCCCAATTGCGACAAGAGCAGCATGAGAGGTAACCCCTCCCTCTTTTGATATGTAACCGTAAAAACGGTTCTCAGCCATTATCACCTTCGGAGGTACATTACTCTCTGTAATAAATATAAGCTCACCGTCAAACTTTGATATATTATTCTGATCTTTTATTATCTTTCCCCTTACAGCTCCGCCATTTACAGGCTTCCCCTGCATGATCACAGGGGCATCATTAAGTAACCGGCTATCAAGATAAGTGCCGATAATCTTTTTATTAAGTCCGAAAGCCGTTCTCTTTATAAGTTTATATTTTGTATAAATGTTCTCCTTATAAAATTCATAACTGTTTATTATTTTTGCAATAGGTGACTGCTTAAGAACTCTCGACTGAACTATATATGTCATATCTCCCCGTATAGCAAATTCTATATCGGTGGGATATCGCTGTATTCTCTCATCATAGTGCTTGAATTTTTTAAAGCTTTCAAAATGTTCCGGGTGGAGCCGGATAAAGTCTTCCGTATTGCCCGGGGTTATGGCGCCGTCGGCAATTACATTTCCGAAAAATCCGTCGCTGAATTCGATCTGCTCTTCGTGCGCGCTGCCCATCTTTCCTGTATTGGGATTTCTGGTAAAAAATACACCGGAACAGTCATCCACCGAAAGGACCGGGACACATTCCTGTATGAGACATCCAGTTTGAAACTGTTCAGGGATGCCCAGGTGAACCGTCTGCTTCTGAACAACATCGCTCTCAAAAGATCTGAACACAGCTTCAACTGAGTTGTAAAGCTGTTCATGAGGATCGTCGGGAATACTTAAGTCTGGACTATGCTCTTTAATAATTTCGGCCATAGCCTCGGCAACATCGATCATGATAAACATACTCTCTCTAAACACAGTTACATAGTTATCAAACCCAGTCTCCTTAATCAGAGTTTCGGTATCAAGCCCCATTACACTCTTGGCATAGCTGAGCATAAAACTGAGGTATGCCTGATATGCTCTTGCCGGCTCTTTAAGAGTTTTAGACCATCTATGGGCAATCTCTTTATTAATTCCGATATGACTTATTGTGTCCAAAATCCCCGGCATGGAAACAACACTCCCGGACCTCGCCATAAGCAGAAGCGGATTTTCACCATTCCCGAGTTGCTTACCGGTTCGCCGCTGAAGATTTTCCGCAATACCGAATATTTTTTTTCGGAGATCATCGAGGGAAAAATCACCCCTTTTAATATAATGCCAGGTGAGAGTACTGAATCCGTAACCTTTAGGAACATCAAATCTGGGAAGTTTCGAGGACTGAATAATCCTTGAATTTCTAATCTGAGAAAAGCCCTTTCCCCCCATAAACTCCGGGCTCTCAAGGGCCTCTCTTGATTCGTTGCTGTCTGTCCCGAAACTGTAAACAAAGTCATCAAGTTCAAGCTCATGCTTGGCTTTAATAGTATCAAGAACCTCCTGGAACGGTTCGGCCGATTTTCTTGCATCATAATTTTTAATACTATTAATGAGATTACCAAGAACATGAGTTGTCTTTTCACGGATTATATTATTAAGAATTGCAGTTAAAGCAGGAGCATTATCGCGATTCACAAGAAATTCAGAATATAGTTCCTTGATTAAAAGAAAATTATTTTCAAGTTCAGAGTTCATCGCTTCAACTATACTAGGTATATGCGCGATCCTGTCGGGACGCTTATCAAGCTGAAGAAGAAGCCGCTCGATGAGAAATGCAAAGCGCCCGAGAATTTTTGTCCCATGCCCTACAGACCTTACGCAGAACGCAAGATCGACAAGCACATTCAGAGATTCGACATAGACCTCATCAGTTATAACACGAAACTTGGTGTTTACAATATTCGAATAATATATAAATGCAATCTGTTCCAGAATTGAATCTGCAGTAATCAGACGGAAAAGAATTTCACCCTTTTTCTTAATGCTGCTGAGAGCTATCTCCTCAATAAGTTTTTTCAGATTGTATCTGAGCATCCCCAGCTGTATATCTGTCCAATCCTGACTTTTAACATCTTCCCTGGTCCGGTTTACGGAACCAATAGATTTTTCAAAAGACTTCAAGGCTGCAATTTCATCTGTTATAAGACCCGTGAGGTTCGATTCTATAACATTCAGAAATTCATCCCGTGAAATATTATTTTTATTATCTCCCCTGTCCGACCAGGCAATTTTGAGACGATTCTTAAGAGTCAACAGATCCTGAAATACATCCGCCTCGAGGAGATCATCTTTATCATCCTGAGACACGTTGTAAACAGTACTCCCTTCAATCATCGCGGAGGTTTTATCCGAATGAAGAAACAGTTCGAACTTCTCAATTTTCGTAATAACTTTTTCAGAGAGATGCTGGTGAGTAAGTTTTCTTATATCTGCTGCGATTGAACCGAAAGCCTGATCATACCGGTATTCCGCTTCAAAATCGTGTGCAATGTCGCGAAGTTCCGTAATGTCAATTCCATAGATGTTGAACTTAGGTATATGTCTGATCAATTCATAGATGAGAGAATATAGTTCCTCAAAATCGTTCCCGTCATAGCACTCAAGGAATTCTATAACATGAGTTTCAAGTTCTCCAAGAGATTCTGTTCTAGCTCCTTTCAGACTGCCGCGTGTTTTAATCTCATAACGGATGAAAAGAACAATATCAACAAGTTTCTCCTTGATCACACGGTTATCTTTTTCATGGCATAGTCCGTTAAGCAACCGGCTCACGTCATCAACGAGTTTGATCTCACCATATTTCCCTGAAACAATTTCCATAAATTACCCCGCAAAAAATCCGCAAATCCCGGATCGGTATGTACTTCCGGATCCATGCGCTTAAATCTGCGGAAACCGGAATTTTTAATCTGATAAAAACAGACTCAGTTTATTGAAATCATATATTTCATCAGAGTCAACAGTAAATTTATTCCTTAACAATATCCTCTTTGTTTATCTCTACAACTCTGCCCGGTTCCAGATCATTAATCATCAGATCGGCGAATCTGATTCTTTTAAGATATGTTACTCTATTGCCTACTGCTTCCATCATCTGCTTCACCTGATGAAATTTACCTTCGACTATTGTAAGAAATATTTCATTGCCGGAGTGTCGTCGTATTTTAGATTCTTTAGTATTATACCCATCATCGATAATAACGCCGGACTCAACTCTTTTAATCTCTTCATCAGTGATATCTTTTTCAAGGATAACAAAATACTCCTTTTCGACATGACTTTTCGGAGATAACACCTTATGCGAAAAATCCCCGTCATTTGTAAAAATCAGCAGACCCTCGGTATCCTTATCAAGCCTGCCGACGGGAGATAGATCTTTCTTTATAACCCACTCCGGAAGAAGATCCATAACAACATCGTGTTTCTTATCCTCTGCTGCCGTTATAACTCCGGCTGGTTTATTCATCATATAATAACGGAACTCTCTGTATTGCAATTCTTTTCCGTTGAACTCGATCCGGTCACTGACTTCATCAATCTTCATATCTGCATTTTTAATAATAATTCCGTTTACCATAATCAGTTTCATAGAGAGCAGTTTTTTCACTTCACTTCTACTACCTATTCCGCACTCAGTCATAAATTTATCAAGTCTCATCAATTGGATTCACTTTTCCCTGTATTTATTTCAGCATATTAACTGATACGGCCTGAACATATCCTGTCAAGGATGATAATGATACATTTTTATTCAGCAGAGTCTGCATATCAGTATGCTTTTATTCGGGGCATTATTGTGTTCCACTTTTCGTTTGAGTTTTCATATCTGCCGGAATTCCATTCTCTATCTATTCTATAACGCTGATATACATAAACTGCTCCCAGAGAAAAATGTTCATTAATCATACGATCATAAAAGAAAGACCATGCAAAGGAATTATGATTATCCTGGTGATCAGGATCATCAATGGTCTCAGTAAAAAATTCTTCAAATAAAATTACATAATCAGGATTACTTAAAAAACCGACACCTATACCTGTTCTATTATTCTTTTTTTCGTTTCCCTGAGCCTGGAGAGTATATTGCAACAGAATGAGAATAATAAAAACTAATAAAGATTTTTTCATTTTCAGAATCCTCTAATTTTATAAAACTGTGCACACCCAAGCATTTGAGAACTGCCTCATATGGTTCTAGAGAGGTATTTACAACTTTGAATAAACTTCAACCATCTGTTTGACTGCATTTTCCCAGGTAAACATTTTCTCAACTCTTTCGATACCTGCTTTTGAAAACTTTTTCTGAAGTTTAAAATCGTTCAGCAGCATATCTATCGCTCCGGCAAGCGCTGCATGATCACGTGCAGATACAATAATCCCGGCATCTCCGACGACTTCCGGCAGCGCTCCTCCATCACTTGAGATAACAGGAACACCGCATGACATCGCCTCGGCGGCAGGAAATCCGAATCCTTCATACACCGATGGGACAATTGCGGCAGAAGACTGAGAGTAGAGTGTAACAAGCTCCTCATTCGTTGCCGTGCCCACAAAGAATATTTTATCCCGTATTCCCAGAATATCAATAACCCGATTGGTGACCTTCCGGTGCGGAGCCCCGCCGTCCACGACAATAAGCCTCACATCCGATTTCAAAATTTTTATTGCTTTAAGGAGATAAATAAACCCTTTCTTTCCATCTTCTATGTTCCCGACAAAAATTATATCTTTTCTATTCTTCTTAACTTTCACCGGTTTAAATACACTTCTGTCTATCCCGTT
>JBBRFT010000017.1:0-29149 GCA_038241375.1 Spirochaetota bacterium | reverse complement strand
CCGGACTGAACTCTGTAAGAAATCCGAGTTTACCTCTATTTATACCGAAAATCGGGGCTTTCTGTTCAAGGAACATACGTGCTGTTTTCAGAAAAGTCCCGTCGCCTCCGATAGCTATAATAAGATCGGGAGACTTCAGATAATCATTTTCATCTCCAATAAATTTTTCTAATTCTCCTCCGTGCAGGATTTTGTAATCAGGAAGCAGAAATTTTATATTCTTTTTTAAAAGTAGTTCAGAAATATTTTTTATTAATTCAAGCGATTTATAATCGTCGGGCCTGAAGTTGAGCGATACTATTTTAAACATTTATTTTTCCATTATTTCGTATGTAAATTTCATCAGCAGACCTGGGTTTTTATCAATGAAAAATTTAAGGTCATCTTCTTTCATTGCAAAAAGCGAAACCGGTTTCTTATTTTTAAAAGTATAAAATGCGGGTATATTTTTATGAAGTCTTTCCAGGGATCCGATAAAATCTCCTTTTCCAAGTGAGGCCACTTTTTTATTTTCTTTAAAAACTTCAATTTCACCATCACGAATCAGATACAGAGTGTGAAGTATTTCCCCCTCGTTTATTATCGTTTCAGATTTTTCAATTCTATGAGGAATAAATATTGATTCCAGCCAGGTTTTCTGAGTAGGTGTGCAGAGTTTAAAAAAGTTATTCATAGAAAGAAGATTCCATGTTTCAATGCTTCTGGTTGCAGCTACTTTTTTTAATATTTTTTCAAATTCAGTTCCTGCTATGAAATTTAAAAATTTATCTTTCTTAATAGTAAAAAGAATAACATCTGTTTCGGCATAAACATTTGCAGCTCTTTTTTGTTCAGTGATTATCGCAACTTCACCGAAATAGTCGTACGGCCCGTAAATCTTATCCTGTTCGAGACCTTCTCCTTCAACTGAAATATTCCCTGCATAGATAATAAAAAACTCATCTCCAATTGTTCCCTTTTCTATTATCTTATCACCCTTGCTGAACTTTTTTATAACCACAATATCAAGAAGTTCCTGGGCTTTCCAGACCGGGAGATCGCTCATGAAATCCAGACGTTTAAATACACTTAAAATCTGATATGCATCTTCATGTAATGGGGCCTCCGTTTCGAAATAAAGAGTATTTTCCATCCCGAATTTTGCAAGAGTAAGAGAAGTATTCTTCGGGAAATCTTTTTTTGCAATATGATAAATTACGGTTCTCTTTTGAATTTCATCAGGGAGTTTATTCATAAAATCAATAGGTGTATGAAGGGGAGGTACACCAGATTCATGATAGATTACTTTTGAATCCCAGGGGAAGTTTTTCAGTTCATTATATCTGGTTTTGTTTATAACTTTTTTTTCCAGCAGCTCATCGTGCAGTTCCGGATTATTATTGTGATCAGAGGAATATACAAATGACTGATTCTGAAACTCCATTCTGAATCCGATTGTGGGGATTGAGTGAAGAGTGTAAAACATCTCAAATTTTCCGCCGTTTATATATAATGGGCTTCCGATTTTAACAGGATAAAAATCGAATAAACTCATAAGGTATTCCGGACTGACATCACTCAGCGCCGAGTATTTTTCAAGAAAACTTTTCATAACGGTTTCAGTTGTATAGACAGAAACTTTTCCCTCTTCAAGAATTTTCTGAAATGTTCCCGCATCATGATCTGCATGACAGTGAGTAAGAATAATACTGTCTATAAATTTGGGGCTTACGTTTGAGTCAACCAGCCATTCTGTAGAGTTTACCGGAGGATCTACCATTATCCCCTGATGATTTAGCCATATTATAAATCCCGATGTATTCTCCTCCGGATCAAATCCATGACTCGGGCCAAGACATGTAACACCAAATAGAGGGGGAAGGTACGGTTCAGGAAGTCTCTCTCCAATCAGGTAGGTGGTTTTGTATTCAATGTTACCCGGGATATCCGCAGTAAATTTCTGATTGAAGAATAATTTATAATTACCATCGAGTTCAATGGAGATTGATATTCCGTTATGTGAGAAACTGTTATTTTTAAAAATTCCGAATTGTACCATATTCGAAAGTTTATTATTACTTCTGAAATAATTCATTTCAGATAATATATCGGGAATCAGAGATTGATCAATGTTAGAGGAATAATCATCAGCTATATTAAAAAATTCAGGTCCGAACACAGACTCCTCAAGGACTTTTTTCATTTTTACAAATTGCTCTTTACGGCAGATAATCAGAGTCTTTTTTTTACGGATGAAATAGTTCCAGTATAACGGGAATTCAATTTCGGCAATACTTATCCCCTTGATCCAGTTGAACATCTTTTCCGGAAGTACAAATATCTCTGGAACTCCACGGGGGAATTTCATTGTATCTTTTATTGTTTCCGGAGGAGATCCGAATTGAACATATCCTGCGGGAGTCTGTACGAGATAACCGCCACGGGGGAGAGCAATCAAAGTATCGTTTAAATCTATCTCATCAAGTTTAACCATAACAATCAGTCCTTATATATCTCTTTAGGATTAAAAAGAGGGAGCGTATTTATTACCGCATTTTCATCTTTTATTTGTTTAAAGAAACAGCTTCTGTATCCTTCGTGACAGGCGGCTCCACCGATCTGATCTACTTTTAGAAGAATTGTATCACTATCACAATCCAGATATATTTCTTTTACAATCTGTATATGATTTGATGATTCCCCTTTTTTCCAGATTCTTTTTTTTGATCTGCTCCAGTAGTGTGCATGGCCTGTGGACTGAGTCAGAGAGAATGCCTCATCATTCATATAGGCAAGCATAAGAACATCCCCTGTTTCGAAATCCTGTATTATAACCGGAATAATCCCTTTATTCTTTTCAAAATCTATACTATAATTTTTCATTTCTTTGTAAAATACCTGTTGTATAATTTTAAAGCTTTACTGTTATTATCGGTAGAAATAACAGATCGGAGGAGTATGTATGCTCTCTCTTTTTCATTTTTTAGTAAAGCGATTGCCGCTTCATTAACTCTCATCTGATAAAATAGCAAATTTTCTTTTCTGTCATCTCTGTTTATCAGGGAGTTCCCTTTTTTTATCATTTCATCTGCAGCTATATAATTTTCTTTTATCGCATAAAGTACAGATAAGCCGGAGTATGCCTCACAGAATTTTTCGTCAATCTTTAAAGATTGATTACATAACATTAATGCTTTATCGATATTATTGTTTTTAAATTCTATAGATGCCAGAATAAGATAGTGTTCAGGTTGAGGATTTATTTTTATAATATCTTCTACAAGATCTTTTGCTTTTCTGTTTTCATTTAGTAGGAATAAATTTATATAAAGAACCTCATTATAAATCTGCTTTATCGTAACATCATTTTTCGGGATTTTATTGAAATCAGAAATAGATTCTTCGTAATTATCTTTCAGGTAATTTATGACTCCTGAAAGATATTTTAGTTTAATTCTTGCGGTATTTTTATCAGCAATTGCATTAATAAGTTTCTCTGTATCATCGATTATCTTTTTCTCTTTATTTGAAAATTTTCTTTTTAAATTAAAATCTCCGCTCTCTCTGTCATTCAACATCTTATTCAGGTAATATTCTTTTTTAAGAAGAAGTAAACGGATTAAGTATATATGATGCTGCAGTTTTAATGATTCCTTATTACCCGTGTCGGAATTGTTAACCGCTGTCTCTATATAGGTATAATCGACACCTTCTCCAACTGTAAGATTTTCTATTTCATTTACTTCTTTCAATTTTTCATATTCCCGTTGAAATACTGCCGCTTGTAATCTGGGATTGATCGTATAATCATTTTTATTCTTTTCCATATACTTATTATAGCAATATATAGCTTCGATACTTTTTCCAAGAGAGAGATATGAGTCTCCAATTTTTATCCATAAAATAAGAGACGTTGGATCCGTGTCATATGCTTTCGTAAAATACACCAGTGATCTTTCCAGATTTGCTATTCGTTCTGAGGGTTGACCTATTTCAGATAATGAATAGTAAGCTTCTCCTGTGAGCTGAATGATTTTTGTATCTTTTGAATTTTTGTCCCCCGATTCTTCGATCGATTCCAGAAACTTCTTATAGTATTTTACTGCTATTTCATATTTCATCAAATCCTTGTAGAGATTACCAAGATTATATAGTCTATATGGTTCATTTTTAAATTCACCTTTGTTTTCAAGGATCCTGATCTTTTTCTCTAAATCACCAGGCTCGCTTATTAATTCTCCGATGTTTACGGTAAAAAATGGATCATTTAAAAGACTGCCGAAATTCAGAATAGGTGAGGGGAACTCCATTGCATTAAGTATATTTTTCTTTTCATCTTCTTCTCCGGCTGCTGAGAAAGATAAAGTCAGAATGATAAATAGTATAGTTAGCAGTTTTGATTTCATCGGTACTCCCTCTGTCTGTTATTAAAGTATCGGTAATTCTGTTATTAATCAATTATATTTTATGTCTCTTGATTATATGACATAATACTTTTATGCACTAATGGTTATTGATAGACTTGTTCAGTAATTATTTATTAACAGTTAATCAAATTGAAGAAGGTGGCAGGTTGTAAGGGTTATTTCCGGAATACCAGATACATATTAATTATCTCATCGTTGTTATCGTCAAACACAGCTATGCCGGAAGTTTTATAAATATGTACTTTGTGATTATTTATGCTAAAAGTTTCAAGACCGGATGTTCCATAATTTTGTATAAAGTTTCCGGTACCCGCAGAGAGTTTTACAGCATCTGAAGTTATGCGTCTTTCCGGTTTCAGTCCGGCAATAGCAATGATAGTTTTATTCTCTATAAACAGAATAACCGAATCCTGTTTATAGAGAATTGAATCAAAGTTTATATAGTTCAAAGCTTCAATCTTCATTATATCTTTTATATTTCCATGAGCAGATATAATATTTATTTCATCTTTAATCTGAATTGGGTTACCAATATTGTAGCCTTCAGCAGATTTACCCGGAATTATAAGATTGATATCAGGAGATGAACCGGTTAGTCCAGGTGATACGCATGAGATTTGAATGGAGCATAGTATAGCTGTTATAAGTTTTCTGAAAATCATTTCAAAGCCATTCTGGATATTACAGGCATCCTTCTTGGATATTTATCATCTGTAGGTTTAATCTTGGTTAAAAGCAGACCCTCATATGTATCTTTTCCGGATATAGTTAGAGATGTAGTGTTATCCATGGATAGTCCAAGTTCATCCAGATGATTTAACAGGTTGGTGCTAAATGTTTTCTGATTTTCATTTATATACAAAAATATGTTTCCGCCTTTCTTCAGTAGTGGCGCTCCCAGTTCGGCTATTGTGTATATATCCGACATCGCCCGCGTAATAACCAGATCAAATTTTTCTCTAAAGTTGTTATCTCTCCCGGCATCTTCAACACGCAGATCGATACCTTTTACACCTGATATCCCCAGTTCATTAGACGTTTTGTTAATGAATCGTATTTTCTTCTGGTTTGAGTCGAAGAGGACACCGGAGCACTCTTCGTATTTGATAGCAAAAGGAACTCCCGGTATCCCCGCTCCGGTCCCAAGATCTGCAAATAATGTTCCACGTGGAACAATTATACTGGATAAAGGTTCTAGGCTTCCGATAATCAGGTTCTCAATTACTTCTTGAAGAGTTTTGTGTCCGGTAAGGTTATACTTTTTATTCTCTCCATGAATTGCCTCTCCATAGCTTTCGAGTATAGAGAGTTTTATTTCATCTGTTATACCCGTTCTTTCGGATAGTAGTTTGAGATTAGATAGATGTTCCACGTGGAACCTCCCTGTGCCTGTGTGAAGATGCTTCCAGGTATACCAGAAGGATAGATATATCAGATGGATCGACTCCGGATATTCTTGATGCTTGTCCTAAGGTTGCGGGTAATGTTTTGATTAGTTTTTCCCGAGCCTCATTTTTTAAACCCTGAATCAATTTATAATCAAGATCTTTCGGAATTAGTTTTGATTCAAGCTTCTCCATTCTCTTGATCTTTTCGGCATCTCTTACGATATATCCTTCGTATTTGATCTCCATCTCAATTACAGGAGAGAGCAGTTCATCATATTTTTCATTTAGTATCTCTGTCACATCTTTCATTGTAATCCCGGGTCTTCGAAGGAGGTTTTCAAGCCGTGTTTTTCCTCTGACTTCAATGGTCGGATCAGCTTTTATCAGGATGTTTTTGATTCTTTCATCAACGTTGATCACAGTATTCTTTATTCTAATAATTTGTGAATTGATCTCGTTATATTTGTCCTCCATCCCGGAAAGACGTTCCCTGCTGATAAGTCCGCTTTCATAGCCGTAGTTCATCAGTCGTTTGTCAGCATTATCCTGTCTTAGCAGAAGGCGATGTTCTGCTCTTGAAGTAAACATTCTGTAAGGTTCGGTTATTGTCTTTGTTATAAGATCATCAATAAGAACTCCGATATATGATTCAGATCTTGAAAGTATTAAAGGATCCTGATTTCTTAATTTTCTTCCGGCGTTAATTGCTGCAATCAATCCCTGGGCGGCTGCTTCTTCGTAACCGGATGTGCCGTTTATCTGTCCTGCGTGGTATAGGCCTGAAACTTTTTTTGTTTCAAGTGTAGGGTATATCTCATCCGTGGGTACATAATCATACTCAACGGCATATGCAGGGCGCATTACATGAACGTTTTCAAGACCCGGGATTGTTTTAATGAATTCAAGTTGAACTTCTTCAGGGAGTGAGCTTGAGAATCCGTTTATGTAGTATTCGTTTGTATCAAGGCCTTCAGGTTCGAGAAAAAGCTGATGTCTCGGTTTATCGGAAAATCGGACGACTTTATCTTCAATAGATGGACAGTATCTCGGGCCGATACCCTTTATCTGCCCGCCGTAAAGAGGGGAACGGTGTATGTTGTTTTTTATTATCTGATGAGTATCCTCTGTTGTGTATGTGATCCAGCAGGGGATTTGTGGTCTTTCTATTTTTTCTGATGAATAGGAGAAAGGAACCGGTATCTCGTCCGGATACTGCGCTTCACATTTTGAAAAATCTATAGTGTCACAGTTAACTCTTGGGGGGGTACCGGTTTTAAGACGCTGTACATTCAGTCCGGCTTTTCTTAAAGAATCCGAAAGTCCTTCTGATGAAAAGTCTGCTAGTCTTCCGCATTTCTCTTGGTATTCACCTATATGGATCAACCCTTTGAGAAAAGTTCCGGTGCAGACTATTACTGCTTTTGCGTAATGTTCAATATTTCTTAAAGTACGTACACCAGTAACTGCATTGTTTTCAATTAATAAATCTTCTGCTATATCCTGAATAATAAATAAATTGGCCTGCTTCTCTAATGTATGTTTCATCAGAAACTGATAATGTTTTTTATCGGCCTGGGCTCTTGGCGCCCAGACTGCGGGTCCCCGGCTTTTATTAAGCATTTTAAAATGGATTCCGGTTTTATCAATAACACGTGCCATTTCTCCGCCGAGAGAATCTATTTCACGCACAAGATGGCCTTTGGCTAGTCCGCCAATTGCAGGGTTGCAGCTCATTTGAGCAATGGTGTCGAGGTTACCTGTGAGCATTAGTGTTTTGAATCCCATTCGAGCGGAGGCGAGTGCAGCTTCGCTGCCGGCGTGTCCTGCTCCGATAATTATTATGTCGTATTGAGAATACATTAATTTATACCTGTGTGTTTTGTATTTTGTGTATTAATTAAATTAATGGGTTATAAGAGCAATTAAAAATAATTAATTAAATTATCCGCCATAGGAATCTATTCATAAACTGGTGATACAATATCATCAGTTTTTTGAATAGTTACAGCCATAATATATATCGCTAGGTATATGGATTTAAAGGAGTTAAATATTAAAAAATTATATAAAAATGTAGTTAGGTTGGCTTTAATTTAGCTTGAAAGAAACCTCCGATTATTTGCTGATACAATTATATTTTCCTCTTTATAAAATTCTTGACTGATGTTGGTAAATGTAAAATTAATATTTATAAATAAAAGTTACGGGTTAACGATGTCAAAGAATTCTGAACAATCTATCCTTGTCGTTGATGATGATATGCTTGTACGTAAAGTGCTGAAAAAGTATATTTCAAGTCTTGGATACTACGTTGATACTGCTGAAGACGGCAGAGGTGCTCTTGATATGTTAAGGTCATTCTCTTATGATCTGGTGCTGACAGATTTACAGATGCCGAGACTTGGCGGAATAGAACTTCTCAAAGAGATGTTTAATGAGTATCCTGATGTACCTAAGATTGTACTCACCGGGCAGGGAACCAACGATGATATTATTGCGGCACTGAAGTCCGGTGCATATGATTTTCTTTATAAGCCTATTGATGATTTTGAAATTCTAGAGTTTTCTATAAAACGAGCTGTAGAAAGCAAAAAATTGAAAGAGGATAAAGAGAGACACCTTACAGAACTTGAAAAGATCAATGAAATTATCTCCATGCTTAACAGCGGTAAAAGTACCGAGGAGATTTTCAGTAAACTCCATGTCTCTCTAAAACGGATAATCCCCTTTGATGGGATGCTTCTTACTCTACTAAATGAAACCAATACTTTTCTTAATATCGAAAACATGGTTTTTAATCAGAGCATGTTTTATACTTTTTTAAGAAAGGGTGATCGCTTTTTTATATCTGAACTTTCAATAAAGCAGCTCATAGATGGAGAGATCGATCTTCTGAATATTGAGGATCTGGGTTTGTATTTGAAAAGTCATAAGATGCATGAGGTCTTTTCTGAAGTAAACAGAAACGGAATAAATTCAATACTGGCAGTTTCGCTGGTGTTAAAAAATCAGATAAGAGGTATTATCTTTTTCCTCTCAGCTCATAAAGCCTTCTTCAAAGATCATCATATTACTTTTGTAAGATCTATAGTAGGACAGATTGCTCTCAGCGTGCAGCGTGCCGAGTTGATGAAAGAAATTGAGAATCATTCTAAAAACCTTGAGAAGATGGTATCTCAGAGAACTGAAGAGGTTCTTAAAACACAGAGGGCTACGATTTTCGCTTTAAGCAGTCTTGCTGACGCGAGAGATTCTGAAACAGGGGATCATCTTGAGAGAATCCGGAATTACTCAGTGCTGCTTATGCAGCTTTACAGGCTCGAAGAAGATCATCCCGAAATCAATGCTAGGCTTCTTCGTGACTTGTATGACTCGTCTGTACTGCATGATATAGGTAAGGTCGGTATTCCGGATTACATTCTTTTAAAGAAAGGTTTCCTCACTGAAGAGGAATTTGATATTATGAAAAAACACCCGGTAATAGGTTATGATGCTCTTAGAAATGCCTCTGTAGATTTAGGGTCGGATTTTTTTCTTAATATGGCTATGGATATTATTCTCTACCATCATGAGCGATGGGATGGGGGAGGTTATCCTTACGGTTTAAAGGGTGAGGATATTCCTCTCAGCGCAAGGATTGTTTCTGTTGCCGATGTGTACGATGCTCTTACATCAAAACGACCATATAAAGAAGCCTTTACTCATGATGAGGCAATTGATATCATGAGTAAAGAAGAGGGGAAATATGATCCGGAGCTTTTCAATCTTTTCCTTAAAAATGCCGAAAAATTTAATAAAATAAGAATAGAATTTTCGAAAGATCAAAGTGGTGGTGAATCCTGATGTATCAGAAAAATGTCAGCATGAAATTCGGGGGGCCGATGACTCCCGGTGTAAAATGGTTAATGATTTTAAACGGGGTAATTTTTCTTATTCAGCAGATCGCCGGTTTAATTGTACCGAATATGTTAGAGGCTATTTTCGGAATCAGCCATAACGGATTTATCGGCAGCTTTATGATATGGCAGCCCTTTACCTATATGTTTCTTCATGGCGGCTGGATGCACATTTTCTTTAATCTAATAGCATTATGGATGTTTGCCGGCGAGCTTGAGATGGTCTGGGGTAGAACTAAGTTTCTAAGATATTATATGCTTTCCGGATTGGGTGCGGGACTATTTATTGCTTTAATGAACTATGTGGCTTTCCTGAATTACGGATCGTCTGCTGTTACTATTGGTGCTTCCGGTGCTATATATGCAGTTCTTCTTGCATATGCTGTGCTTTGGCCCGATAGAGAGGTTCTGCTGTATTTTTTATTTCCGATAAAAATCAAATATCTTGTTCTGGCTTTTGGTCTGATGGAATTTTTCGGAACACTTTCATCGGGTACCGGTGCCGGCGGTAACATAAGTCATATCGGCCATCTTGGCGGTATAATTTCAGGATTTATTCTTATTAAATTTATGAGAAGATCTGCCGCATCGAGTAAGAGTAAAGTTTCATTATTTGAAAATTTTAATAAAAAGAACAGATTGAATGCTAAGCGAAAAGTTATAGATAACCGGATTGAAGCGAAAAGAATAATTGATGAACTTCTTGGAAAAATAGCAAAGAGTGGAATGAGCTCATTGACTCTGGAAGAAAAAAAGAAGCTGGAATGGGCAAGAAAGCATTACTATCCTTCCAATGAGGATATTCTTCATTAATCTTTTCTGAATTTTTCTGCGTGGGCAGGTATTTTATGACTAAGGTTTCCCTTCTTAAATGCAGCAATTATAATAGTAGCGATCTACTCGAAGCAATAAATCAATCATTTAGAAATATCTCCTTTGACCCGGCAGATCTTGCCGGGGCTAAAGTTGCTGTTAAACCTAATCTCCTTACAGCTGCAACTCCGGAGAGCGGTGTAACTACTCATCCTGAATTTTTTCATGCGGTAATAAAATTTATTAAAGAAAATAAAGGTATTCCTGTTCTTGTGGAATCCCCTGCTTTTTTTCATCTGGATAAAGTTCTGAAGAAATGCGGATATGAAGATATTATTATAAAAGAAAAAATCCAAATTGCTGATACAACTAAGACCGCAGTATTGAAAAATGAAAATGGGAAAAAATACAAATATTTTCATGTTGCGGAGGAGATTGTTAAGTCGGATTTTATATTTAATCTTCCTAAGCTGAAAACGCACTCACTGACATATTTTACAGGCGCCGTAAAAAATTTATTTGGTACAATTCATGGGCTTGAAAAATCGAAATGGCATGTTAAAACCGAAACAGAGCGGGAGTTCATATTTTTTCTTTTGGATTTATACAATTCTTTTTTATATTCAAAAAAAGATAGGATTGTTTCGCTTATGGATGGTGTAATCGGACTTGAAGGAGAAGGGCCGGGGAAGAGCGGCAAGCCTATTCTTGCGGGAGCCGTAATTGCCGGGAAGGATGCTATTGCTCTTGACTCAACAGCAATCAGAGTTGCCGGGCTTGATGTTGCAAAATCGGCATTGTGCGTAGAAGGGGAGAGAAGGGGGCTTGGTGTTTCGGCAACCGGCAAAATAGAAATTATTGGTGCATCATTAATTGAATTTGATAATAAATTTATTGCGCCTAAAACAAAATCGTTTCTTGGTAAACTTCCGATCAGCACTCAGTTTTTGAAAAATCTTGTTATTGAAAAACCAGTTCCAGATAAAGAGAAATGTACTTTATGTTACCAGTGCAAGACCATATGCCCCGCTGGCGTTATAGAAAAATCTACAGACGGCAAGATACCTCTTTATAATTATGAAAAATGTATCAGATGTTACTGCTGTATGGAAATCTGTCCTGAAGGGGCAATATATTTAAAAAGAAAGATATTTTAAAACCAGTAAAGTTTACTGATTATTTATCGATTCAAGAGTCTGCTCAAGTCCCGCAACATTATATTCACTATAAGCTGAGCAGTAGTTGTTTTCATTGCAGCTGTAATCTGTAAGTTTCCCGCTTTGAATAATTTTGTCTATTGCACTATTGAGAATTATATCATTATTATTTGAGGTTTTATCTCTTGATAAATTGATAGATAGATGGCTTGCAATGAGTAGGGCGGCTCTCTGATTAAGTCTCCCCATAATCTGACTCTTTATTTCTTCAGCAGTTGCAATTTCTTCAAAAAGAAAAAATTCATATACCGTTACTTTAAGAGTTTCGCCAGTTATCCCCTCCCATGGTTCAGATCCGGTTTGCAAACCGATGCAGTTTGTCAATAACAGTATGGATGCCAAAATAACTGCAATATGTATATTTTTTATGTCGGATACATTTAAATGGAGGTATTTAAAGGGTGATTTAATTATTTTCATAAAATGATTAAAATTGTTAGTTCTTATTTTTCAATAAAAAAAAACCCCAAAATTAAATTCTGGGGTTTGAGAGAAAATCATGAATATGATACAACTTAAATGGTAATTGAATTATGCATTTTTTTTTAATTAAGTCAATCAGGGGAAATGATTATTTTGTGATAAGGGAAACCCTTATATATACTAAAAGAGTTATTCCTGGCGGTTGGACTGTCTCATGGTGATTTTATCAATGAAGGTTTTTATACGAGGGTGTTCCGGATTATTGAAAATTTTATCAGGTTTTTCATCGGCAATGATTTTTCCTTCATCCATAAAGATGATTCTATCGGCAACTTCTTCGGCAAATCTCATTTCATGAGTTACTATAAGCATGGTCATCTTTTCGCGGGCAAGATCTATGATTACTTTCTGTACCTCTCCGACTAATTCCGGGTCAAGAGATGAAGTAGGTTCATCAAAGAGCATTATATCCGGTTTCATACCGAGTGCACGGGCAATAGCGACACGTTGTTTCTGTCCTCCGGAAATTTTTGAAGGGAACGAGTTCATTTTGTCAGAGAGACCTACTTTCTCAAGGAGAGCTTCCGCCATTGAGATTGCTTCATTTTTTTTTAATCCGGAAACTGTAATCGGAGCTTCAATTATATTTTCAAGAACCGTTTTGTGGGGAAAAAGATTAAAATGCTGAAAAACCATTCCAAGTTTTCCTGCTATTTCTTTTTTTTCTTTAGAGCTGATTTTATCTTTTTTTTCAGGATCTTTATGTGCAAAGGATTCACCTTCGATAGTTATTACCCCTGAATCGATCTCTTCAAGACCGTTAAAACATCTGAGAAGTGTGCTTTTGCCGGAACCTGACGGTCCTATGATTACAACAACTTCACCAATGTTTACCTCAAAATTAACATTATCGAGTACTCTGTGTGTTCCAAATGATTTGTAGAGATTACGGGCTTGAATCATTTTCATAGTGAATCCTGTTTATTCATATTTATTCGTAAATTGAATATTTAATTTCGATTTTGCGGAAAAAGTATACTATTACTGAGGTCATCAAAAGATAAACCACTGCTGCTATTGCGAAAGGTGTAATGGCAAAATCTCTTGAAAATAATTCTTTTGCTGATCTTAGCAGGTCTCCCATTCCTATAACAACAACAAGAGCTGTATCTTTAACAAGTGTTATAGCTTCATTGCATGTGGCTGGGATTGTTCTTCGTACCACCTGCGGGAGAATTATACGTTTCATGGTTTGAAAATAGTTCAAGTTTAAAGCTTTTGAGGCCTCGTACTGACCTTTGTCAACAGATTCAATACCGGCTCTGTAAATCTCTGTAAGATAAGCAGAGTAGTTAATGGTAAATGTAAGTGCAGCGGCCGTAAATGCAGGAAGATTTATTCCAAATATTGACAGACCATAATAACAGAAGAATAATTGTAAAAGAAGGGGTGTTCCGCGGAACACCCATGTATAAAATCCTATTGCAATTCTTAAGGATTTGAATTTAGAAATTTTCATCAGCGCAAGAGAAATCCCCAAAGGGATAGAAAAGAGTATTGTAACAAAATAAAGCTGAATTGTTAAAACACTCCCCTTGAGGATAAAGACTGATGAATCTATTACGTATTGTATATAATTTTCCATAATCTATTTAAGAATTATATTCTCACCAAACCACTTTTTTGAAATCTCTTCGCCAGCTTTGTCACTTTTGATTTCAGTTAAAACTTTGTCCAGTGCTTCTTTGAATGTAATGTCATTTTTTCTGATACCAACACCGTAAAGCTCTGTACCCATATCTTCAGCGAACACTTTATAAACGCCTGGTTTTTTAGCCATACTCCATCTTCCTACAATCTCATCCACTACAACTGCATCGATTCTTTTGGATGCAAGATCCATGAGAGCAAGAGTATTGTTTTCATATTTCTTAACTTCTTTCAGCTCTTTAACAAGTTCAGGTTTACTGTTAAGTGCTGTTTCGCTGCTGCTTCCGAGCTGAAGTCCGATTTTTTTGCCTTTAAGCATATCTATTGTGCTTAGTGTGCTGTCAAGAGTAACCATTATAATTTGTCTGTTATTCAGGTATGGTTTTGAAAATTCTATTTTTGCTTTTCTTTCATCAGTAATAGTCATTCCATTCCATACAACATCAATGTCCCCTTTGTTTAGGCTGAGGATAATTCCATCCCATGCTACCGGCTTGAATTCAACTTTAACTCCAAGTCTTTTTGCCGCTTCTTTTGCAAGGTCAATGTCAAAACCTACAATTTCATTATTATCCTGTCCGCGAAAGCCCATTGGAGGAAACTGATCATCCAGTCCTACAATAAAAAAACCTTTTGCTTTAATTTGCTCAAGAGACTGATCCTTTGTATTATCCTTTCCGCAGCCTGAAGCAATAAATACTGCCGCCAAAAGAACAGCCAGGAATTTGATTGTTTTGTTTCTCATTACAACTCTCCTTTTTTTAAATTTACAAATTGATTGCAATTTTTTCATGTGATTGATTCTTAATTACACTGTTACATTATAGTTTTTCAAAAGGTTAAAATTCAATAAGAATTTTAATGAAAATTATTAATTGTTTGTCATTATTAATTACTTATTATATTTTTTGTTCAATTAAGAATTATATCTACCCATCATCGAAGGTATAGGGGAGAATAGAGCTTTTTACATAAAAGAAATAAGGAATTATTACTGATTTTAGAATTAAAATGAATAATTATATGGAGTAAATATTTTGGCCAGAATAAAACTTGTACCTTTAGAGAGATATAGATTTTCACACGAGCAGAAAGTATATATTTCTAATATTAATCCGGCAGGACATGTTGGTTCTTCACAGATGATTGATCTTCTTCATGACGGGAGAATTACTATGCTCCAGAGCATTGAAGCAAGTGAACTTAATCTTGGTGATGGTAAAACAGGAACAATTCTAAGTGATCTTGCTGTTAATTTTAAGGCGGAGATTTTTCTTCATGATGTAATCACTATTGAGTCTGATATCAGCGAAATAGAAGAGAAAGGCATACGAATTTGTTATAGAATTTTAAAAAATGGAAAAGTTGCTGTTCTTGCTGAAACAGGTCATGTTTGTTTTAGTTATTTTGATAAAAGTATCTGCAGTGTCCCTGATGTTTTTATCAAGAAACTGAGTGAAGTGAAGTAGGATTTGTTATTTAATCACCTCGTCTCTCCTTTTTAGAAAGGAGAGACGAGGTGATTTTGAAAAATTTTTATTTAGTTTTGAAAGTATAAACTCCATCCCAGGTTTTAGAAGGGGGTTTTTTCATAAACTCGTTACATCTGATTACATATGTTTTTGACGGACCATCATCTGGAAGAATCAGAAGTGCTTCCTGAAAAAATTTCAGAGCTTTTTTCCACTGATGTTCAGAAAACATATCCATTCCTTTGTTATAAATTTCAATAGTATCATAGACTTTTTGAGGCAGGGATCCTTTCATGCCAAGAAGCTCATATATGACGATAGGTTCAGTTTTACCAACAACACGTATCTTATCGAGTTTTCTCACATCAACATGATCTTTTACATTGTTATATGTATTTTCGCTGATCATTGCCGTTGTGCCGTAATGTTTATTCGCTCCTTCAAGCCGTGACGCGAGATTTACAGAATCTCCCATGGCTGTATAATCCATTCTCATTTTTGAACCCATGTTGCCCACGACTGCAAGTCCGGTATTCATCCCCATTCTTACGAAAAGTTCATGTTGACCTATACCTCGCCATGTTTCCTGCATCTCTCGAAGTTTCTTTTTCATATCAATTGCTGCTTTACAGGCGCGGAGTTCATGATCTACATATGGCTGAGGTGCTCCGTAAAATGCCATGATAGCATCACCCTCATATTTATCGATTGTTCCACCGTGTGAAATAATGATATCGGTCATCTCTGAAAGATACTCATTCAATAGAGCTACCAGCTCTGGAGGTGAGAGTTTTTCTGATATAGATGAGAAACCGGCCACGTCAGAAAAGAAAATGGTTATTCTTCTGTTTTCGCCGCCGAGTTCGAGAGATTCTGGATTAAGCATAATCTGGTCAATTACATCAGGTGCAATGTATCGGGAAAAAGCTCCCTTTATGAATTTTTTCTGACTCTCCTCATTTACAAGTTTTATAGATATTATTGTGATTGAAGGAAGAAGAAGAGCAAGATTGATTCCTAGCTGTTCGAGCCATATGCTATGAACAATAAACAGATAGAAAACAAGAATGTTGATAAACACAAATCCGAAAATCGCAGCTCCAAGAGATTTCCTTGCGGTAAGTTTCTGAACAATAAATCCAATGAAAAGCGCTATAGCTATAATTATAAATAATTCAACAACCTTTTCTGGTGTTTTAATAAATTCTCTCTGCATGATGGTATTTATTGTATTATGATATGTTCCAACTCTGGGGTATTCATTGTGTAATGGTATGGAGCCTATATCTGAAGTACCTGTTGCCGTTAGGCCAATTATTCCTATTTTGTTTTTGAGATCTTCAGTTCTTATAATAAGTTCTACGGTTTTAATATCTTCGGTAATGACATCTATAAGTTTCTTCTGCTCATTTGTGGGATTGGTGCCTGAAGCTTCTTCAGCCTTTTTCTTTTCGGTAATGAGGGCTTCAAGGTAGCTGAGCTTAACTTTTTTCAACTCGGTACGTTTTGATAAAATCTCCTGCATTATTTTACCTCTCTCTGCATCGTTTTTGTTTGCAGAGAGGGAGGCAGTAAGAGTATCAATTTCAAATCCGAGCATCGATCTTTTCTGAATTCCTTCAGGACCGCCTGCAGTGTCAAAATAATCATAGACGCCATTTACAAAATTCGGATATTCAAGAAGAGCGTAAAAAGGTATAGTGTGAAATGATGTTTCAATGGGGCCTTTTCCAGCCCAGTTTACAAAGATCATCCCCTCTTTATTGATTGGGATTACAATGTCTTCCTGTTTTTGTTTTATCTCATTGAAGGCGTTTTTCAGAATTATATTTTTACCCGGATTAACTATAATATTCTCTTTTTTAACGCCGCAGGCATCTATAACCATGGTAAGCGCTAAATTGAAATATATTCTGTCGTTGAATACCTGAACAAGGCGGACCCTTCGAATAGTCCCGTCGATGTCAGTGAATCTGTTAACAAAACCGAAATTTTTTGCAGTTGAAAGCATCTCGCTAATAGGGTAGACAATTGCTACAGTCCCCTTTTCGGTGAGTTCTGTAAATTCCATTTCACGACCTTTCGGTACTGGAATTGATGCGATAGATTCGAAGCGTTTTTTGCCTTGAATGTATTCGCGATTATTCTGTCTTTGAATTATATCAGGTGTGGGATGGTCTACGCTGAAAGTATATGAAAGTATTGATGAACCGTTATTTTTAAGTCCTTCAGAGAATATTGTATCATTATTTTTCAAAACTGAAATTACTTCATCCGCTAAAATTTTTTGCTTTGAAGCGGCGTGAGACATAAGATTTTTGTATGCTTCTTCATTAATCTGCTTCGGAGAGGGATCAGGAAACATTATATCAAAAGAGACCTGGGTCATGCCAACCTCTTTCATTACCTGAAGTCCTGCTGAGTATATATCTCTTGTCCATGGGAATTGTCCAAGGGCTGTTGTACTATTGTCATCGATATTGATGAAGTAAAGTTTATCCCATTGAGCTATTGACGGCTTAATTTTCATTCTAAGGTCATAGAGCTTTAATTCAAATTGATTATAACTGTTAGTAAAGCTGAATGGAATGATTATTAGAAGGGTAATAATTCCGACAAAAATTCCGGAAAACTTGTTCGTTTCGAAAAACTTGTAAATTGCTTCAGTAATTTTATGATAATTCAAATGAAGGCCTCCTTCTTTCTAATTAAAAACCCCCATCAGATAGATGGGGGTTTGATTATTCTACAAGGTAAGAGTTTATATGCTGAGGTTAAGACCAGCCATAACAAAATTTTGAGCTCCGGTATTTGTATATGCGTCGCCAGGAAGGAATAATCCGTAATTTACATACATGGAGAGATCGTAAAACATCTGCCATCTTAGTGATAAGTCAACACCCTGACCGATGAAGCCTTTGGGAAGAGTTGCATCTCCGGAATTAATTGCACTCTCTTTTTTATCTTTCAGGTAGTAATCATATTTTGCACCAATACTTAATTTGTTAATTGGCGCGAAGGAGAATCCTCCTCTAAAAACATGCATATTCCCAAGAACCGGCTTGAGAGCGTAACCTCCTGAGAAAGTTCCAAAAGACATAAAACCAGTATCATCTTTTCCAGCTCCGGAAAGACGGTTCGAGCTAGTGTAGCTGGCTCTGTTTTCATCGCCTGAGCCGTAAGCATACTGAAGTGTAAGAACAGGGTGCAGATTAACAGGTATATAATAGTTAATTCCGCTGCTTATTGCGTAAGCAGCAATAGTTGATTCTTTATTAGCTAGAACTGTATCTGTAACATAGCTTGTACCTGTTTCGTAAACAAATTCCGCAAAATATGAAACATCTTGAAGAGCTACCCCTTCGAGACCTATCCCGTAATATTGTGAATCGTACTTTGTTTCAGAATCAGTCTTTTGTTCTGCCATATCGATCTGTGCAAGTCCGAAGATATATAATTTCTGGTTGTAAAGCGAAGCGCTAACTGTACCACCGACGAATGCACGTTCAGCACCATCTGTAATGTCTTTGTCGCTTAGACCGTATGGGTTGTTGTCTTTTTTGAGAAGTCCTGTATACATTCCAAGCAGATTTACATTGAAAATAGAACCGTACCATGAAGCCTCTCCGCCGTCACCACGTCCGTTTAAAACAAGTCCTGAACCTATGGCATAAAACTTTCTTCCTAAAGATAGGTTTAATCCTCCATTTTCAGATGACGCTGAAAGATAAGCAAGGTCAAGGTCTATAACATTATCTGATTCAATAGAAGAATAACTCCCTTTGTTTACATTGGTTCCCATATAGGATTCCTTTCCTCTTATATAGAAGAAAGCGTTTTTCCACAAGTAAGCTTTACCCCAAATTTTCGCGTTAAGCACGTATGATCCGAGCTGACCGCCATCGTTGTCTTCAAAGAGATAAACCGGACTGAGTATTGCTCCGTATTGTATTCCTTTTTTTGAGAATGACTGGTCAGGGAGAATTACTTTCAGATCTTTATCGGTGTCTGCTCCGTAGAAAAAACGGTCTTCATCACCTTGTGCTGACTGCGCGAAGAGGTTGGTAAAAGCTGCAATTATCATTATTACGAGTATAAATTTAATTTTCATAATTATTTACCACCTTTCATATCACTGATACGGGTAAGAAATTCAATGAGTTCCGGGCCGGTCATCTTATCATTTTCACTTCCCCCTTCGGCGAATATGTCATTTGCTATGCAGGCTTTGTAGGCATATCTCTCAGTATCAAAAATCATGTACATGAAACTTCCGCCAAGGTCAAGGTACCTGGCAGCCATAAGCGACGCCATCCCTCTGGTAAGCAGATTACCCTCAGTATAACCGGGAAGTGTAAATGAATTCCCTTTAGAAGATGATTTGCGTTTTACAGCAGCAGTGCTGCCCGATTGAAGTTTAAATATTATCAGAGCATCTCCGTAGGTAGCAGCAGCCTTATTGTCAAGTTCACTTAGAAACGTGATTTGTGTTACATCCTGAGTGAAGCCGACTCCTGTAATAGCAAGAATTAAAAGAAATGTTATATAAAAGAAACTGATCTTTTTCATTGTATTACTCCTGTCAAATGATAGACTTATTACGGCCAAATAATTTTAAGATTTATATTCGCATTCTGAACCTGGTTATCGAATATTGATAAATCTCCGTCAGGGCTGTTCAGCTGATCATCTGAATAAAGCATTGCAGCTATCTCTTCAGCTGTAAGTCCGTTGCCGTAAACCTGGATTGTAGAAGCATTTTTCACATCCTGAAGAATATGAAGTGCTTGTGCTTTTGAATACATTTGAACAAACTTCTGTCTACCGGAAATGGTATTGTTTCTTCCAAGAGTATTGCTCCCTTCGATAACACCGGTAATAACTTCAATCAGCATTCCATTGTCAGGGCCGTAGGAGATATTTTCTTCAGTCCCTCGTACACTCGAGGTGGCAATCGGTGAAGATACTTTAAATATGGTTTTTACTTTACCTTCTCTCGGGACTTTCGCCATTATGCCTCCGCGTTTAAGGCCGATATGAGTGTTGGTATCTGTTTTTGTCTCTTTGCTGAAAACCTGTAACATGGAAAATGGTTTTACTCTTATGGTGTGGTTCATGGAATTAAGTTTAATATCCGCGTAGGAGTTCGCACCGGTGCTGACTTTTACTCCTTCTGCAAGCTTCTGCCCGTTTCTAAGAGGGAGCCATTTGTTCCCATCTTTGTATGCCGCACTCCCTTCAACTTTTATTACAGATATTTCAGCTTGAAGAGATGCAGTAAAAGCAAATATTGAAATCGCTAATATTGTCATCCTAATAGGCTTCATCTTATTACCTCCAAATTAGTTTTTAAATATAGTAAAAATCTAAAAAATTTCAACTAAAATAAAAAATTGTGTTTTAAATTTAATATATTTTGCTCTATAATACAATAAAAATTTTTATTGAAAAACATTAATATTAAAATCGGTTATTAGCAGCATAACAGAAGTTAAACGCGGGAAACGGATTTATTCAGGCACGAATTGTGAATTGATTATTAGAAAAAGAAACGATAGAAATCAATTGACTTTTTTATGTTATGATACTCTTTTAAAAGTGTTTAAATAAGCGGAGGTTATATGAGAAATCTGAAAGTTATAGCAATATTATTCTTTTCATCTGCACTGATTACAGGCTGTTATGATGACAGTAAGAATGCAACAGTACGAATAAATCTTGGTAATATCCCGATTGCAAAAAATATAGAGAAAAAGTCATTCATAGATAAAGTTTTTTCGGTTTTTGTAAAAGATGCCTATGCACAGACAGTTTCAGATTCTCCTTATTCAGTTGAAACTCTTCATCTTGCAGTATATTCTGAAGGGAAACTTTTTACTACAGAAAGTTTTAATGGCAGCGAAATTGCTGTAGACGGCAGTTATAATAGCTATGTTAAATTTGATGCTCCAGCTGGGGTTAACAGGACTATTCTTGTTGTTGGGGAATTTAATGATGATGGAACAATGAAAGCAAATTATTTCGGTTCAAATACGGTAGATTTAGCAGTGGGTACTACAAATGATGTAAGAATTATTATGAATACAGAAATTGGTTTTAAATATGATCATATTAAAAAAGTTTTATCATGGGATTATCAGGGTGGAAAAGTAAAATATATTGTTAAAGAAAGTAATGAACAGATTATTTATAGTGGTTATAATAACTCTATACCAGCTCAAGACTGTACTTATTATAACATATATATAACTTTTGAAGATTTTGGTATAGATTCTAATAGTAATACTTCAACTGGTCAAACTTATTGTCCGTAATAAATTTATGGTATTTTTAGATAAGATTAAATCCCGCATTATTTGATGAATATCCGGATTTTTACTCTAAAAAAATTAATTAATCACAAATAGTATTGTTTTTTTATAATTAATCGTTATTATAATTAAACAGATAAACCGGAAGTAACATTAAAAGTTACGGTTTATTATTATAAAGATTTTTCGCTTTTAATGCAAACTTCCGGCAGATGTTGGATTAATTAAAGGTGAAAGTTATGAAAAAAATATTAATTTCTACAGCCTCAATTCTGCTTTTAGTTTTCAGCTCCTGCTATGACGATAGTAAAAATGCAACTGTAAGGATAAACCTTGGGAATATTCCTGTTGCTAAATCTATTGAAAATAAATCTCTATTTGATAAAGTCTTTTCTATTTTTTATAAAGATGCATATGCACAGACAACTATAGCGAGTTATAACATAGATATTCTCCATGTTGCCGTTTATTCAGCTGATAAAGTTGTAGAAAAAGTGAGTATAAATGCATCCGATGTTATAGTTGATGGAAACTATAACAGCTATGTTGAACTGACAGTTCCATCTGGTAGCGATATGGCTGTTCTGGTAGTGGGAGAGTATAATAGTGACGGAGTATATGCCAATTATATCGGCTTTAAAAGAACTGCACTAAGTGCAGGTGAGAATTATGTAAATGTTGAAATGAAGTCATCGTCAGTCTGGGCAAGTGAACTGAATTTAGCCTCAGTTTCAGATAGCGGAACAATAACATGGAATAGTATTGGATTTCCTGCAGATTACCGGATTAAGGATCAATCGGGAAATGTTGTTTATGAAGGAAGCGGAGATCATGCAGATTTTATCTCCGGTGGATGTAATGGATTACCGTTTGAATTTTATTTAGATTTTAAAATATTTGGAATAAGTTCTGATTACAATATTGATTCTGTTTTGGTATATGATTCGAATCAGTGCTGATGATGGATTAGCAGAGTAAATTGTTTGTGCTGAAAAAGCTGTAGACCATTATGCAGCTTTTTGTTTATTATAAAACCCGGCAAAAAGTTAAATATGTTAACAATAAATTTCTATTGTTTATTAGCTCAGAAACTTTTATCAGGAATCACTCTAAAAAAATGTAAAACCTGCCAATATTGTTAATATGTTGACATTTGATTTGTTAAAACATTATATTTCGTATAATAATGCCGCTTTAACTCTATAAAATGAAAAATGTGATATAATGAAATCCGGAAAATTTAAAATATTTTTTACACTGCTTATTTGTATATTTTCTTCATTACTTTCTGCGGAAGAAAACGAAAAGCAGGAGAGACTGGCTTTTACAATAATTACAATATCTGATAGTATTGTCAGCAAATCACTAATTAATGAAGCAACAGTGAATATCAGGAAGCATCTTACAGCGGAGAAATTTTTTTTAATTAATGATCAGGCCACTCTTACAGAAAATATTACATTTAATAACTGTTTAAAGGAACAGTGTGCCGGTCAATTAGCTCGCATTACACCTGAAGGAATTGGGTTATTAATCTCTATTACAAGTGAAGAGATTAAAATAGATGAGAAGCATGTAAGCAGATATGTGATTGAGGATATTACAGAAACAAGGTATACAATCCATGCAGCAGCAGTTGATATTTTGAATAAAAAATATGATCTTGAATTTAAAGAAACTTTTAACAGTACTGCAAAACTTCTGAATGAAGCGGACATGATTGGTAAAAAAATCAGAGACCATTATATTAAAAGAAAGCCTTTAATCAAACCCGAAATGAAAGAGGAGAGCAGACCTTCTGATATTTATAACTTAACGGGTGTGTCTTTGAATCTATCCTACATGTATCCCTCGGGGCGATTCACTGATATTACGGATTATGGTTACGGTATGGAAACTGTATTGTCAGGAATTTCACCGTTGATCCCGTTTGTTACAATTAATCCGGGGATAAGTGTTTACACCATGGCGCCGTCTAACGGCAATATTAACTCAGCGCATATGTTTCTGCCGGAGATTACCTTTGGATACAATTATAATATAAATGAACAAATCACTCTTACACCTGATGTAGGGACTGGATACTCACTGATGCTTATTGATGGTATAGTTCCCGATGATCCTGGAAGCTCTGGAAGTAGTTTTTACTATAACCCGGAATTCAAAGTCGGCCTTGGAGCATCGTACTTTCTGTCGCAGGATTACAGTCTGCTCTTTGATGCTTCTTATCACTGCATTGCCGAGAGAGATTCAAAACTTTACTTTGCCAGTTTTAATTTTGGGATAAGGATGAATTTAAAATGAAGAAAAGACAGATTATAGTTAACAGAAAATTTCAGCTTAACATGGCGGTGACCTTTGCCGGAGTGTCGGCACTGACAATGGCGGTTATAATAATAATTTTATCCTCGGTTCTGATTAAAAATAATATAAAGCTCGAAGAGATTACAAAAAATCAGCAGGTTCTTTCAGGTACACAGGAAGAGGTTTTTAAAACTCTTATAGCTTTTTCAACATCGAAGAATATGAAGAATATCCATATTTCAACCAGGATGCTTCAGCAGGATAACAATAACACGAAAATTCTTCTTACACAGAATAACGAAAAGATTCAGAATATAACAGAGAGAAATAATAGGCTTATAATGATGCTGATTATTCTCGCCATAATCCAGTCGCTAATAGTATTCTACCTGATACTTAAAAGATCGCACAGAATTTCCGGACCGGTGTTTTTACTGAACAGGTATATCACCGATATGAAAAACGGCGGATATCCGGAGATCAGACCGCTCAGGACAAACGATGACTTTCATGATCTTTTTGATAATTTCAGGGAGCTGGCGGAGATGATCAGGGAGAAGGATATGGAGAAAGTTGAAGGAGAGAAAAATGAAAACTAAACTTTATATAATTTTTATTTTTAGCATACTGTGTATAACGGGGTGCTCGGATATTCCTGAATATACACAAGCAGGGAAGATCCTACCTACCGGGACTATTACAATAAATGATAATTATTTTTATACCCAATCAATGGATGCAGTCTTAAGACTTGATGTAGAGAATGTAAATGAAATGTGCTTTAGCACAGACGGTATAACATATACACCGTGGGAAACATATGATACTATTAGAAATATAACACTTCCCGCCGGGCATGGAGTGAAAACTGTTTATGGAAAATTCAGGAATGGTGAAGGAGAGAGTGTAATTACAGATTCGATTATTTCACTGAAAGAGAAAAAGATTACTGCATCGGATGGAACGTCTAATGCTTATTTCGGTGGGGGGAGTTGGGGTCATACAACTGCAAATGTAGTGTTCTCATATGATGGGAATACTATGATGACTTCTTCTGCGCCGAATAATAAAGTTTATATTTTTAAAAAAAATAGTAATATATGGAGTGAGAGCGAGGTTATAAACTGTCCTGAATTGGGAAGTGGTTTATTCGGGCAGAGTATAGCCTGTACGCCTGATGAAGAATATTTTGTAATAGGTGCTTTGTCAAAAGCCCGTATTTATATTTATAAGATGTCTGGAGGATTATACTCTTTAATCAAAACTATTGATTCACCTACACCATTAATATCGAATGATTATTCAGTAACTGTTTCATGCTCAGACGATGGAAATAGAATACTTGTCGGGTCCTGGGGTAATAATTCAGGTAAAGGTAAAGCCTATTTATATGAAAAAACAGACTCAAATTGGGCTTCTTATTCTACAAAAGAATTTGAAGATTCTAATGGCAATGCTGGTGACCATTTTGGTTTAGGAGTAAAAATATCCGGAGATGGTAAAACCATAGCAATCAGTGCTGCCCATAAGAATTCATACTCTGGTTCAGTATTTATATATAAATTGAATGGAGCAATTTGGTCTGAAGAAGAGCATTCTGGATTACCAGGTGATATGATCGGCAGACATATAGGGATGTCATATAATGGACAAAGAATTGTAGCCGGAACGAGATGCTGGACGAATGGAAATGCTAATCAGGGAACCGCATACCTTTTTGAATGGGATGGTTTAGCATATAATGAAACATATAAATTTACAGCTTCTGATGGTGTAGCTGATGATAAGTTCGGTTATTCTGTTGCAATGAGTTCAGATGGTAATTCAATAGTTATAGGAGCAACATTTACTCAGGTTCCTATTGACAAAGGTAAAGCTTATGTTTTCAGGTATAGAAATTCTACATGGATAGAGGAAGCTATTATTAGCGGTTCTGATAGCTCCGCAGGAGAATTCTACGGTAACATTACAGCAATTTCCGGAGACGGTTCAGTAATTGCTGTAAGTTCTCCGATGGATACTATTGATGCTAATACTCAGCAGGGGTCAGTGTATTTGTATTATTAAAAGCAGGTACAGATTTATTTGTAATTGATTTTTTTGTTACGGCCAAGTTTTAGCATCATTTGGAATACTTTCCCGCACCACATTATCATTTAATTTTGATAAAGTAGTTAGCTTATAATAGTAACGATTAGTACCCCCGATTGCATTATCGGTAAATGGTGAATTAGTAGTTGATCCAATAAAATTATATTTACCATCGATGTTTGTAGATCTGTAAATTTTATAAGAACTGATAGTATAAGCAGAAGAACCCGAAGGTTCTGCCCAACCAACAGTATGTCCTACTGTGTTCCATCCAGAGATGAAAGCCATGGGTAAAATCTGAATGGTTAATTCTTGCTCACCTGGACTTAATACTACATTTATCTGCCCACCCCAATTTTTCTGGTATGTATATGTCATAAATGTATCATCGTATGTACTAGTTATCTTTATCGTTGTGTCACAACCTGATGGCAATGTCGTGCTAAAATTTGTAGAAGTGGGAGGGATTGTAAAAGTCATTTCATCAAAGCAACCACTCGTTATCTTCAGAATAACAATTGTTTTAGTAGGCTGCCATCCTCCTGCCTCAGCTCTTGTGCTGAAAAAATTTAATATCGTATCAATAATACTTAGTTCATGTTCAGGTTTAATCCCCATTACTGCAAGGTCATTTCTTTCGAGATGAATCGTCACTACCGCATCGCCATCATCTTGATAACAGCTGCTTGTAAATATACCGGGAACCGCTAGCACAATAATTAAAATCATTATTTTAAGTGTTTTATTATTTAACATAACTTTCTCCAGAAAATTAAAAGTTTACTTTAAAAATATGTACAATAATTATAAACAATTTGAATAGAAAGTCAAGTTTTTATAGAGGCAAATTTTCGAATAAACCATTCTAAACTGTACAAAAAATCATGTTTTTCCCATTTTAAAGATAAATATAACATTGCTGTAATACTGAATAGAGTTATAAATATTACTTCATTGGCGCTGAAAATCTTATAAAATCCGAGAATCCAGAAAACCTGATTATAAATAAAGACATGAATCATAAACCATGTTAATGAAGTTCTCCCTAAAGCATTGAGTGGCGCAAAAAAATTCATTTGGAATAGCTTGTAGTTTTTTGAAACTAGATAAAAGAACAGTAATGATATGCCCATTATAAAAAAGATAAATGCCGGCAGCGGCGGATAAAAGTATTGCAAGGGCACAAAAAGTCTGAATAATTTTCCTCCTGTAGCAAAGAAGTATCCATGATTATATAATGAGCCCAGGAATATTCCTGTGCCGGTCAGAATTATAGAAATAAATAGTAAAATGTTATATCTGTGCAGTTTTACCAATCGTCGTGAAATTATTCCTATTACAAAAAATCCGAGCCATGGAAAAATCGGGAAATGTCCCTCTGCGAAAATTAGTCTAAAAATCCCTCCGGAAAGATAAATGTTATTCATATCGTCATTCCCTGGCATCAGAGATGTTTTAAGGTATGTCTGCAGAAATACGGGAATAATTATTATGAGAATTGTTAATACAAAGAGGTGTCGGTTTCCCATTCGATTAAGAAACGGGGCAATAATAATTGAAAATCCGATAGTATGCAGTACATACCATGACCCGGGATCGAACCAGTTAGGTGTTATAAAATTAAGTAGATATCCGCAGGTAACTATCAGCAAACCGCGTTTTATATATACAGAGTATGGAGTTCCTGATTCATGCATTATAGCAGCTCCTGCACCTGCAAGAATTAAAAAAAGAGGAGCCGCAAACCAGCCTGTAAAATGGAGGGAAAGCATTATCGGATATTTAGGCCATGTAAATGAATATGAGATCCATTTTACTTCCCAGAGCCAGGACTGAAGATGTTGCTGTACCATGAGAAGCACAGCTAATCCCCGTAGTGTGTCCATATATTGAATGCGTTCTTTCATTTCATCCTGATTAATGCTATAATTGTATAATTCAATTATTATTTATCAGGAAAGGAAATATGTCAATGATTTCAGAATGGTTTAAAATAATGCTGTATCACTAAAACTAGATAAATTCTATTCTTGGAATTTGACAAATTATAAAATTACAGTATATTAAAATATCTAAGTAAATGAGGAGGTTTGTCATGCTTGGAAATAAAATGTTTAGAATAATGGCAGTGCTGGTTGTTATAACAGTATTAGGATTAATATTAAATACCGGTTGTTATCAGAATGACAGTGATGCAAGAGTAACAATTCATCTGGAACGTTATGATTTGTCTTCAAAAGAGGTTCAGGGTGATAAACGGTTTATTGATAGAATACTGGAGTTTTTCAGTACTCCCGCAGAAGCTGGTGCATTCTGGTCGAATGTTAAAACAAATCTTACCCTTACTGTTGAAAATGCAATTGATGGAAAACTTGAATTTATTTTACCACCAAATGCGGCATCATATAGTATTGTCATTCCATCCGGAATTACAACATTTACTATAATTTCAAAGTGGGATTCGATATATAATGGAATTCAAAAAAATCAGGGTGGAGAGTTGGCAATCAGCCTTCAACCGGGGGATCAGGATATAACGATTCAGGTTAAGCCAATGACTTATATTGTAAGTGTTGCGGCTCCTTTAGTAGGAGGCCCTGGGCTTTCAATACAATGGCTGATATCTGGAATGCATTCGTCAGTTTCATCATATAAAATTTATCGATCAATTGATCCAAATGGTGCATTTACATTATTAACATCAACGACGGCATCATCTTTGATTGATACTTCAATTGTTGTAGGAGTAAGATATTATTACAGGGTCAGTACCAATGGCACTCTTGGAGAAAGCATATTATCAGATATAGTATCCGGCATAAGATAAATTAGTTTAAAGTAGTACTTAATAAATAAGTTATTAAAGGCGGGGATAATTTTTGTATTATCTGGAGTAACTATAAGTAATTAATAGTAAGCCTGGATGAAATATTTAAATTATCACCCCTCTCCTCTTCTCAGGAGAGGGGCCGGTGAGGTCTACTGAATCACAGCCTTACCGTTAAATCCAAAATCTAAAAGTTCTGAAACAGTATCACCAGAAATAGTTTTAACAACACCATTCACAGGAACATCGGGATGCATATATGAATCTCCTTCGATTGAGGTGAAGAGAATT
>JBBRFT010000016.1:0-30713 GCA_038241375.1 Spirochaetota bacterium | reverse complement strand
TTACAGTATTTAAGCACCCCTCCGGGGGGTTTGGGGGGCTGATGCAAAACAGTGATCTCTTAACTTAATGATATTGGTCTCTGGGTTTTACAACATCAGCTCCCTGTAAACTCCGGTTTCCTTTTCTCGGAAAAAGCTTTTAACGCGATAGCAACGTCATTTGAAGGGATTGTATAATTGCTCACTGCCGCATTGAACAATAATCCATCTTCAACTGATTTTCCTATTCCATATTTGAATACTACTTTAGATGCCTGAACAGCAAGAGGTGAATTTGCTGCAATTTCATTTGCAAGTTTCTCCGCTTCTTTTAATAATTCATCATAATTCTCATAGACTTCGTTCACAAGATTTATACGCATGGCTTTATCTGCAGTAATCCTCCTGCATGAATAAGCCATCTCCCTTGCGTGACCCTGTCCGATAATATTCGGAATTCTCTGCATAACCCCAACATCGGCAACCATCCCCACAGATGCTTCCAGAAGTGAAATTTTCGCATCTTTTGAAGCAAGTCTTATATCACATGCTGTTATAAGATCAAGCCCGCCCCCAAGACATAATCCATGAACCGCTGCAATAACAGGCTTTCTGCATTTTTCAATACAGGATAGTCCATCCTGAAGTTTCAAAAGTTTTTTCATAAAAGTTTTTCTCTGTCCCGCGCTCTGAACCGGAGCAGCAAGCTCTTCAAGCTCGACCAGCATCTCAACGAGATCAAGCCCGGTATTAAAATCACTCCCCTTCGCGGCCACTATCACAACCCTGATATTCTCATCTTCATCAAGATCTTCAAATATTGGAATTGTCTCTTTCCACGCGGGAGGATTCATCGCGTTTTTCTTTTCCGGCCTGTTAAGCCATACCCATGCAATATCGCCTCTTTTCTCTACCAGATAATATTTATATTCCATTTTTAAACCTCTTAACCGGTTAACTTTACAGTAGACATTACAGAGCATAAAAATGATGTCAAGAATGTTACGCCAATGTTCAACATAAGTTTCCCGGGAAATCCCGTTTTAAAATCTGATCATTAACTGGTAGATATTTCATCCCGGGCGCTCACCATGGTTAAGAAATTAAAAAAATCCCATGCTTATAAGCACTCCCTTTTTTTTGCCCTCAATTATTTATTTCATTTTACAAATAAATGCTCTTCTTAAAATGGAGTTATGAAGACACTTAAGAAATTTAAAGCTCTCCCTCCGCAGATATCCGGAATATTTTTCGCGGTTGGAGCAACAGTAATATGGTCCGGTAATTTCATCATAGCACGAGGAGTTCATGATGCTATCCCTCCTATTACTCTTGCTTTCTTCAGATGGCTCGTTGCTTTTATAGTAATAACGCCTTTTTCATTTAAATATTTCATTAAAGATTATAAGATAATACGAGAAAGTTATAAATATATTCTGCTCACTTCATTTCTGGGGATAACACTTTTTAACACATTAATATATATTGCGGGGCACTCAACTGAAGCGATAAATTTATCCCTGATAGCAATCACCACCCCTGTGTTTATCATTATTTTCAGCAGGATATTCTTCAAAGAAAAAATCAGCTTCATCAGCATTACAGGCGTTACTCTGGCACTTTCCGGAATAATTCTGCTTATTTGTAAAGGATCAATTAATGTACTTCTAAACATATCCTTCTCTCCCGGAGATCTCTGGATGCTCTCTGCTGCAGTAATCTTTTCACTCTACACGCTACTCATCAGAAAGAAGCCTGAAGGGATAGGAACAATGTCTTTTCTATTCGTAACTTTCGGATTAGGACTTATTATGCTTATCCCGTTTTTTATTTATGAAATATCTGTCAATAATACAGCCGTTTACAACATTAATGTAATAGTGTCAATTCTGTACGCTGGAATCTTTGCATCAATCGGCGGCTTTGTCCTGTGGAACAAGGCCATTGCAATGATCGGAGCATCAAAGAGCGGAATAATATACTATTCTCTTCCTCTCTTCAGCACGCTCTGGGCAATCCTTATTCTGGGAGAGACTGTTCAATCTGTCCACTTTATCAGTATGATTTTAATTGTTTCAGGTATAATAATAGCTACAAAAAAACATAAAATTAAAACTTAACATTTCCAAAAAAATGTTGTCTTAGTATATTAAATATATCTGATTTTGTCTTATACAAAAGGAAAAATAAAATGAATAAAAACTATTTCGATGATATAAAAAGCACAAAAGCGCATGATAAATTTATAGAACATATCATCCGTCTTTTTTTCTTTGCAATTATACTGAGTATAGAAGCCGTTTACAAAAAGAGTAAAGAAATTCTGCTGTATGTGAAGAACATTCTGAAGAGACGAACTTTTTCCCATGTGCTAAAAAAATACAGAAATTACAAAGAAACAGTAAATTCACTTATTCACAACCATACTCCAATTCATAGTCTCCAGGACAAAATGTACGATACAATGAACCGCTTGTTCAATGATGAAGAGAAAAAACTGATCTTCGGAATTAGAGAATCCAAACAAACTCTTATGGGAAAATCGAAACAGATAATTACATCCGTTGCCCACTATACCGGATCGATGAAGAGCCGTCACTTCAGACATATCCCTTTTACTGAAGCAGATGCAAAATATTCAGCATCGATGCTGATGCTTTACATACTGACAAAATATAAAAATCATAAAAGCAGTTTTACACTTTTATTGAATTCCGAATCTAAAAAAGAATTCATTCAATTCCAATCTGCCAGATACAGAAAGTTTATTAACGAAACTTTCACAAAATTCTACTCCACCGAGTTTAAAAAGAAAGTATCAAAAGCATCCCTGGATCTAAAATCGCTTAAACCTCAGATCAAGAAAATGTATGATGCTATTGAAAAGCTCGAGAAGAAACAGATGAAATATATACCGGGTCAGTCATGACTTTCCTTCCTTCTCTTTAACATTTTAAAACCGTAGAAAAAAACACCTGCAGCAATTAATACGGCTGCTGCTGAAATATTATAATTCCTTATAATAATTGAGATCTTCTCGTGAACAATCTCCCAATTATTACCCAGTATGTACCCGGTATATATCCATAAAAAGTTCCATGCCATTGCACTAATCAGAGAGAGCAGAAAAACTTTCATTCCATTCAACCCCGAAATCCCGGCAGCTATTGAAATCACCGAACGTACTCCTGGAAGAAATCTGTTCAATACAACAACATAATAGCCATATCTGCTGAACCATTTTTCTGCAGCAAGAATCTTTTCTGAAGAAAATATTTTAAACCTTGTATTAAGAAAAAATTCCATTTCAAGAAAGGCACTAGCATAAAACAAAAGAATAAATCCCACGGAGCTTCCAAGTGTTGTAGCTGCGTAAACAATAAAAAAATCGAGTTTACCAATTCCTACAAGAAATGCCCCGAATGCTGTAATTGTATCCCCTGGAATCGGAGGGAATAGATTTTCCAGAACAGAACTTCCGAATAAAAAAAGATAAAGGAGAAAGACATCCCACTTCATGATAACATCTATACTGTTTGTAAAAAATAATTCCATCACTACACTCCGCAGTTCAACATCGGGACTTAAAATTTATCTACTAATAAACCGATGTAAAGATACTCCTCTCCCCGCTAATTAAGCGGGAAAAACAGGTATAAATAATTTTGGGGTAGTATCTTTACAATCTATATCTAATGTTAAATCCTATTGACAATTTGTCTATAATACTTAAGTTACAATCTCCTTATTCATTTTCAATAAAAATTTCTAAAATGGAATTGAATGAAAAAAATTCTATGTTACGGCGATTCTAATACATGGGGCTGCAGTCCCCGAGACAGCTCGCGATACGATGAAAATACAAGATGGCCAATGGTCCTGCAGTCAAAACTCGGTAATGATTATACTGTAATAGAAGAGGGATTAAACGGCCGCACGGTTCTTAACCTCTCCCCTGTAAACATAGAGGCAAATGGAATTGAGTGGATCAGCTTTGTAATAGACAATCATATTCCGTTTGATATTGTTCTCATCAGTCTGGGGCTTAATGATGTATTTATCGCCGAAGATGCTTCACTGACAAAAATTTCAGGTGGTATTGAAGAGATAATTAGTATAATAAAAGACAATCATGTATCTGCAGGATTCTTAATACCCCAAATTATAATAATGGCGCCGCCGGAATATAATAGAGATGTAGAAGGATCGATTTTTTTTGAACTTCAGCTTAATAAACTGAAAGTTTTACCTGAAGTATTAAGAGAACTTTCAATTGAACAGAATTGCCACTTTTTCAACTCAGCCGATTATGTAAAAGGGAGCGCCATTGATGGATCCCACCTTGAAGCTGAAAGCCATATTATTCTTGGAACTAAAATAGCGGATTTTATTTCAGACAGAATTAAATGAACTATTGATTCTCTCATCAATTCCTGTACATATTTCATTTACTTTTACTGAATTGAGAACAGGTTTAATTAAATACCCTATGATTATATCAGCAATCATTCCCATGATAAACAGAACAGATACTATCAGAAAACAGTGAGCTGCAAAGTGCGGAGAACTGTAATAAGCCTCCCTGTTAACTGCATAACCCCATATCCAGTCTCTCAATATAAAATTATCATGGAACAGATAGATACCGAATGTAGTACCCGCAATATAATTTATAATCCGATTTGTATTAACAGAAATTTTTAAAAACAATAGAAAGAAACTTACTCCGATAACCAGAGAAAAAACATTATTCATATCCAGCACCATAACATTAAACAATTCAACATTAAGCAGATGCCCCAAAGGATAAGTTGCATACGAAAGAAGTAGTGAACTGAACAGTATTATCAATAGTTTTGATCTGGTTATATTATCCTGCATCTGATATTTTTTTATATATGCCGCAATAGCGTAAATTACTAAAAAAGTCAGAATACCATTTCTCTCATTAGACATGGAGAATGCTCTGTTTGTAGGTATGACAAAAATAAGAATAATAGAAATCAGAAGAAAAATCTGGTGTTGTCTCATATTACACCTTTCAATCATGAGCTCCATAAAGGGAGCCAATAAACACATCCCCAGATATGGGCCCACAAACCAGTATGCATCATAACCGTAAAGATAAGGAATAAATGATTTAATTACCATACCGGAATCAGTTTTGATCTGTAATGCAAAAACTCCAATCGCCAGACATATGAGAGAGAAGGCCACTACCTGAACCAGCAGAGAGAGAATCCTTTTCGCTTTAAATCTGCCATCTCCAGCCATAAAGTAGCCGCTTATAAGTACAAATGCCACCAGAGCCGGATAACCGGTTGATCTGAACAGATGTGCAATATTATTATTAAAATTAAAAACATTATACGATTCGACTATGCCCTGTCGTGATACATAATGGTTTAAAACTATAATGGCCATACATAAAATACGCAGAAGTTCAACATTAGATTTTCGTGCATTCATAATATCTTATGCTCCTATCTTTATCATACCAGAGAATTAAGTTAATTCACAAAACTAATGAAATATTTTTTCAACCACAGGAATTTTTTACACCAAGCAGAAAATCTACCATCTCATCATCACTGCAGGAATTCATAACTTCAAGAAGTTTATCTTCATTTACTATTTTCTTTAGAATGGTCCCTCTGTCTGATGAGTCGAGAGTATTAAAGAACTCATCTTCTTTAAGTAATGTCCTGGCTGTCTTAAGCTTCTCAAGAACAAGGTCAATATCTTCGGGTATATGTTTTTCAATTTCGCGTCTCAGCCGAGCAGCCATAGCAGGAGATGCTCCGGCTGTAGAGAGTGCAATGAGCAGATCCCCCTTTCTCACAAATGAAGGAATATAGAAGGAACAGTTAGGGGGATCATCAACTGCGTTTATAAGTATACCTCTCTCCTCCGCTTCACGAAAAACTTCAGCATTCACTTTTGCATCATTCGTAGCCGAAAAAACTATGAACGCGCCCTCGAGATCATTCTTCTCATATTTTCTTTTTATTAAAACAAGTTTACTGCACTGGAACTCTGAGGCTTTAATTATCTCTTCGTTAAAATCCGGCGATACAACCTTCACAAGGGCACCTGCATCAAGAAGATCTGAAACCTTGCGGGCAGCAACCTCACCGCCGCCGATTATGACAGCGGGTTTATTGCTCATATTCACCATTATAGGATAGAGCTTCATTATCGGTTAATCTCCGACGGCATGGGAAACTCCTCTCCATGACCTTTGAGATACTCAAGCTTATCCTTATCGAGACCAATCTCTTCATCTGTAAGATAACATGCAGGATCTGGAGCCCATGGATCATTATAGATCCGGTATCCACGAACACGCATTGAACCGGTACAGATCTCTTTATACTTACAGAGTCTGCATCTCCCTTTAATATGATCTGCCTTATGCTTCAGACCGCGCATAATCGGATCAGATTCATCCATCCATATATCTCCGAAATTTCTCTCTCGTATATTTCCGAAAGTATAATCCTGCCAGAACTGATCAGGATGTACGTTACCTACAAAATCGATATTACCGATACCGACACCTGATGAATTGGCAGCACCGCCGTTCCACTTAAGCATGGAATATATATCTTCGGCTTCCGGCATATTCTTCTCTTTCATTTTGAGATATGTGTAAACTCCATCAACGTGGTTATCCACTGTTAATATGTTAATATCGAGATTCCTGTCGAAGTAATCTTTAGTTCTTTCAAGGATTATATCCATTGCCTGTCTCGACTCGGTATGAGTAAGATCATCTTTAGATATCGCGCTTCCTCTTCCTGAATAAACCAGGTGATAAAAACAAGCCCTGTTGATCTGTTCTTTTTCAATAAAATCAAATATCCCATGAAGGTCGAGATAATTTCTTTCTGTAAGAGTAAGACGAAGACCTACACGCTGCCCCACTGCTCTGCAGTTATCAAAGCCTTTCATCGTTCTGAGAAAAGCACCTTCAACTCCGCGGAACTTATCATTAATCGCCTCAAGGCCGTCAAGACTGATACCCACATATACTACACCTGAGTCCTTAACTCTCTGTGCTGTCTCTTTATCTATTAATGTACCGTTAGTAGAAATAACAGGACGGACATTTTTCTTTGATGCATATTCAAGAAGAGTAAAGAGATCCTTACGCATAAAAGGTTCCCCGCCAGAGAAGAGGAGTGACGGAATCCCGAAGTCTGAAAGCTCGTCAATCAATTTCATCGCCTCAGCAGTGGTGAGCTCGCCATCATACTTCAGATTGTCCGAATCTGTATAGCAGTGAACGCAATGAAGATTGCATGTACGGGTAGTGTTCCATACAACAATAGGTCTTCTCTCGCTTGCAAGCTTCTGCACTTTGTGCGGAGAATTGCCGTGACAGTCAGGTCCCGATTCTTTTCCGTATCTTAGCCCGTCACCTGTTGATGATCCGCCGCAGTAAAGTTTGCCTATATCAATCATGATTTAACCTTTTCCATTCTTTAAATTCTTCAGAAAAATATCTTACTCTTTTTTTCTTAAACTCTTTCAGTGACGAAAGTGAAAGGTAATCCTTTATACCGCTCTTTTCTGAAAGTCTTTGCAATATATCATTAAGCTCACCGTCCGATTTAGCGTGAATCATTGCAAATAGAGGATGCTCCCATCTTCCGGGATAAACAGTTCTGAAATATAAATGAGAGATCGCCTTTTCATTCATAAACAGTTCCATATCAGCCGAACCATCTATTTTCCAGGCGGTCATAGAATTTGCAGTATATCCCGCACTCCGGTGTTTTAGAACCGCAGCGTATCTCCGCATAATTCCCGATGCGGTAAAATCCGTAAAATATGAGAGAAGCTGTTTTTCACCATGAATATATTTACCGCTCTCTGCTATCTTTTTAAAGGGATATTTCTCTATGGGGAGATCATTCTGCAAAAGGAGTATCGCCTCTTTCACCGTATCGTCGAGTTCAACAGGTGATGAAGGTTCCGTTCTGAGTATCGTAGAAGATTCACTGCTCTCTTCGTTTTCACCTATATTTAAAAATACGCCTATTTTCAGAAGTTTTTCATTCCGCATAACCAGAAAATCTACAGCTCCGACTTTAGCGGCAAGGAGCAAAACACTTTTGTGAAACTCCACTTCGCTCTCTTCAGCAAGAGTAAACCAAATGTTAAACTTATGATTCCTCAAATAATTATGACTTACTCCCGGATGTGAGCTTATAATTGCAGCAGCGGCATCAACTCTGTCATCAGGGACTTCAAACGCCACAAGGCTCAAAAAATATCCGAGTTTTTTCCCTTCAAATATTCCAGAAATATTCCGTATAACATTCTTCTCTTTAAGACTTGAAACAATATCCAGAACTTCATCTTCGCTCAGTCCAATCTCTGCCGCTATTGCCTTGAAAGGTTCACTTACTCCGGGAATACCCCTCTGCACCCTGTTAAGAACAAGGGCTTCTTTCTCTGTAAATTCCACAGTGCTACCTTTTTACCGGTTCATATAAACAGTACGGTTCCTCTTCCAGAAAATCTTTACTTGCGTAATGAGCTCTTGCTCTGCATCCTCCGCATACACCCTTATACTCACAGATCCCGCACTTGCCCTTAAGCTGTTTAAAATCACGCAGTGTAAGAAAAACCTCTGACTTTTCCCATATCTCATTAAATGGAGTCTGAAGAACGTTCCCCGCTGAAACCGGGAGATAACCGCACGGCTGAACCTCTCCACGATGCGAGATAAAACATACACCGGTTCCCGCAAGACATCCCCTTGTCATTGCAGCCATTCCATCTGACTCGAAGGAGAGTGTACGCCCCTCTTCCTTTGCTCTCTGCCTGATTATACGATAATAGTGAGGAGCGCATGTAGCCTTAAACTCTATGTTCACTTCACGGGACCTGTCGTAGAACCAGTGAAGAACTTCTTCATATTTTGCATCGGAAATCATATCGCTCTCAACAAGCTCAATTCCGCAGCCCACGGGAACAAGCATAAAAATATGAAGAGCCGCCGCCTTCTCTCGAAGTGCAAGTGCAAGTATCTCATCTATCTGATCAACGTTTCTTTTTGTAATTGTAGAATTAAACTGAAACTCAACGCCAGCATCTCTAAGAAGTCTTGCACCATTCAGCGCGCCGTCAAATGCGCCGGGGACTCCTCGGAATCCGTCATGCATCTCTGCATTTATCCCGTCAATGGAGATACTCACCCTTGCTACGCCGGATTTTTTAATTTTATCAGCAATCTCCTTATCAATCATTGTTCCATTTGTTGCAAGAGCAGTTCTCAACCCCTTACCCGTTGCGTATTCAGCTATTTCAAATATATCTTTTCTGTATAGAGGTTCCCCACCGGTAAGTACAAGTATCGGAGAATAGTTTAATGCTACATTATCAAGTATCCCTTTTATCTGATCTAACTCAAGTTCACCTGTATAATTATTATCTTCTGCTTCGGCACGACAGTGTGCGCATTTTAGATTACAGCTTTTAGTAAGTTCCCAGAAAATTAATCTGGGAGTATTTTTATTCATCATTTAGTAAACAGGTCCTCCAGAAATTTTGTGTTCTTTTTCAATGATTCATCAGTTTCAGGCTCGACACAACCGTTCCGCTGCTTTTTCAGATTAATAATCGGATTGTGAAGAGTCTTGTTCATTATCTGACATGTAATCTCATCAACGAGTTTGAAGTCCTCTTCAGATAAATGTTTCATTTTTCTGTTTCTATATTTAGTAAGTTCGTTATTTCTTATTTCATCAAACTTATTCTTTATTACTGTAATTGTCGGAGCAATGGAGAGCTCATCATACCAGTGTACAAACTCATCAACATCCTCATCAATAATTGAATTGGCCTTGTCCAGTTCCTGCATCCTACCTCTCATATTGTTATCAGCAATATCTTTCAGATTATCGACATTGTAGAGATAAACATTTTCAGTCTCTGTTACTGAGGGATCTATATTCCGGGGAACAGCAATATCGATAAGAAAAACCGGTTTCCCCCCTCTTTCAAACATTATGTTTTTTATATCAGCAGAAGTGATCACATGGTGAGGAGCAGTAACCGAAGTGATTACAATATCAACTTGAGCCAAAGCCTGATCAACTTTATTCAGATTTATAATCTCTGCATTATAATCTATGTCGCGGCATATCCTTTCGGCATTTTCAGAGGTTCTGTTTGCAAGTACAATCTTATGAAGATTCTCCTTCACCAGATATTTCAGTATAAGCTCACCCATCTCACCTGCACCGATGAGAAGCGCACTCTTTGTTGAAATATCATGGAAGATACTCTTAGCCTGTTCAACCGCAATTGATGCAATTGAAAGAGGATTTTTAGAAATCTCTGTCTCGGTCCTGACTCTTTTTGCAGTTGTAAACGCCCGATGAAAAAGTCTGTTCATTATCGTCCCGGTTGTTCCGGACTCTACCGCTTTTTTATACGATTCCTTTATCTGCCCTGTAATCTCATTCTCGCCTATAACCATTGAATCCAGAGACGAAACCACAGAGAGAAGATGCTTTACCACATCAGTGCCGTATCTTGTATAGACAGAGCTCATAAACTGTTCATGAGGGAGTTTAGTATAAAATTCCATGAGTCTTTTTATAGTCTCTACTGCCGACTCACTATCCTCAGCAGTCATAAATATCTCAACTCTATTGCATGTTGACACATAAACTGCTTCCTCAACCCCTGCTTCACAAAGCCTTTCATAAAATGATGAGAGCTGGGACTCGGGAAGTGAAAAAAGTTCACGAGTTTCTACCGGAGCTGTTTTGTGGCTTAATCCGAGAACAATAAGGTTCCCGAAATTAAGAGCCGATTTATTTTTACTATTCATGTTTTAATACCAAAACGGTTATTTTATTATTTTATAACTTACTTAACAACATTCTAAACCAGTCTTAAAGTCAATATAATTAATTTAAGTTCCCTGAAATACTCAATATCCCTTAATAGACGGGAGATTTGACAATTGTCAGCCAATCAGGACTTTAAGCAGTTTTTTTTCTGATTATTTTACCCGTTATAAAAAAGACAAGCACAATTAATGCAAGTAAAAGAAGAGAAACGGCACCCCAGAAAATAGAATGCAAGTAAAAAGCCTGAAAAAAAAGAACAGAAACAATCCATGCAGGTAAAGTCATATAAATCACCTGAGAAAGAGCAATAAACCACCTCGATTCTCTATAAACTGCACCAACTGTAGCAATACAAGGAAAATATAATAGAATAAACAGCAGATATGCATAAGCGCTGAAACCGTTTCCGAAATAAGATCTCATCTTATCGGGCATTCCGCTTCCGGTAATTTCTTCTCTCTGACTATCCTCTGCAGTCTTAAGACCCAAAGGATCAAAAAGACCCATAAACGATTTCTTCAGATTTACGGGAACAGATTCAAACCCGCTGATAATTTTATTGCCCATAGTCTCCCGCCCTGAACCTGAATTTTCCGATTCTTCAATCTGGGTGTAAAGAGAATTTAAAGTACCTACTGTTGCCTCTTTTGCAAATGGTCCCGAGAATATCGCCACAGACGCAGGCCAGTTCTCATCACTTATTCCCATCGGACCGAAAATCGGAGTAATAGATTTACCAGGCAAAAGTACCATACTGAGAAGTTTATCTCTCAGTTTTCCACCGCCGGAAAATCTCTCAACTCTAACAACAGAACCTGATAAAGAGTCTGCCAATCTAAAACCATCTATATTATTCAAATGATTCATACAATGCTCCCAATAGTAGTCATCATTAACCTTGTTAGTCTCAACTAATAAGAATTTAATACAATATTAAAAACGGTCAGGTTTAAATAAAATTAATAACCCGTTAAGATTAAAAAAATATTCCATAAGTGTATGTTTTTTTATCTTACTTAACATAAAAAATATTTTCTACTTGAATAATTCCTTGATAAGATATTATTCTACTAATATTGAGTATTACTCTGAATATATGAAATCTTTCAGATCACTATTCAGTAATAACCGGTTTAACCGTTTCTATTTATTAAAAATATTGAGGATTTTGATGGCAAAATGTATAATTGTTGATGATTCAAAATTTATGAGAAAAATTATTTCTGATATACTTATAACAGGCGGTCATACCGTTGAAGGCGAAGCTGACAACGGTCAGGGGGGAGTCGATCTTTATGAAAAGGTCAAACCTGATTTCCTCACTATGGACATTACAATGGGCGGAAAAGATGGAATCAATGCAGTTAAGGATATCAAAAGTAAATATCCGCAATCTAAAATAATTGTAATCTCCGCATTGAACGAAAATACTATCAAAATGAACGATGAAAAAATCAATGCTGATGTATTTCTAACCAAGCCTTTTACTAAAGAAGAACTTCTTTCTCTAGTAGACAAACTATTATCCTGATAACATATTATGTCTGAAGAATTTATAAAATTATATACAGTTAATTCCGAACCGGATTGTGCGTACTTCCTCAGCAGCGGCAGTATTTATATGTACGCATCAAATATGGATAAATATGCAATCAAAGGGAATAACCTTATAATAGGCTCAACTGAGCTTATTATGAATCACCTTCTTGATCAGAAAACTCCCAGAATTGAAACAGCCATAGCATCAAAAGATGCTTCTGTGAAAAAAATATCTATAGAAAAATTTATCGCCGGTATGGAAACTTTTTCATTCCTTATAAACTCCTCTATTGTTCTTGCAAAACAGGTTTTACTAACAAATAAGATAATCAATAAAAACATCGAATCTCTTGAAGGAAAAGAGAAACAGATGAGAGAATTATCAATTAAATATTACAAAGCAGTTTTTAAAATAAATCAGGAATATGAAAAGAGAAAACTTCCCTGGCTGAACGACCTTGTAAAAAAATATTTTACATCCCTTAATTACAAAAGGGGTGAAGCTTTCTGCAGATCACAGGATTCCATTACCATCGAATCATCAAGTCAATTATCGGATAAAATGATAGAATATCCCCGCGGATCAATAATATGCGAAGAGAATACAGCCGGGGAAGAGATGTACATACTTCAAACAGGTTCCATCGATGTAGAAATCGGCGGGAATAGAGTAGCAACAATCGATAAACAAGGGACAGTAATAGGCGAAATGGCTCTCCTGCTAAATGAAAAGAGAACTGCTACTTTAAAAGCTAAAAATAATACAGTAATAACAGTAATAAAAAAGAAAGAATTAAAAGAAGTTTGTGAGAAACAGAGTGATCTTCTAAAAAATGTAACCTATTCACTTGCACAGAAACATTACTACAATATTATTAAAATCAGCACAGTAAATAAGTCACTTATCGATCAGCATCTTAATAACGATGGCGGTGAAGATAAAACATTGAGCCAGGTTGAACGTCTTAAGTCAGATCTGGGCAAATTAAAAAATGATGTATCAGAAACAATATACAAAAAAGACGCCGAATTTCTCAAGCCTGTTCTTGATGAACTATAATTCAGGACACCTGCTATTTATGAACTCTTAAGAGTTTTGAGCCAGCTGAGTTCAGCCTTTAAGTGATGTTCAAGATATGACAGTATATGTCTGTATGAATTATCATCTGCATCTTTTTCAATTTTATTTTTAATACTGTCAATTTTGTCTTTTATGAGTGTTGTTCTCTCCTCAAGAAACTGCTCTTTCTGTTCCTCTGTAAGATTATCAAAAAACATGAGAACTATATCAACATCAAAGTGTATGAAGTTTGTATCAAAATACTGTTTTAAAAGTTTTTTATAATGTTTTTTACCGGCAGGGAGGATTTCATAGACATATCTTTCCGGGTTACCGCTTTCTTTTTCTGTTCCGACTCTTTTAACCCAGCCGTTTTCAACAGATTTTTTTATAGCATAATAAATAGATCCGAATTTAATATCTACATAATCTTCGAGTCTCTCCACTATCTTTTTTTTAATCTCATACCCGTAAAGATTCCCCTCCATAAGCAGACCAAGAATAGTTATTTCAATTTTCATCCTAATTCTCCTGAATTTTATATTAGATATATTAGATAAAGTTTCTTTAATTCTTAATTATATTAATATAAGAAATTTTAAACATTTCTAATAAAATAACTCTTTTTATTAGAAAATATAATATTTTTTATACACTATCATACTATTACTTATATTTTATACTAAATCATGCAAAAAGCAATAATATTATTAAAATTAATGAAAAAAAATATACATTTTTAAACATGTTTTTTTAAATAAGGGTCCCTGCGGGGCTTTTCACAGGGGCTGCTGCCCCTGCAACCCCGCTAATATATAAACCAAAATGGAGTAAATATTTATTTCCCTGCGGATCTGAGAACATAATTTCAAAATCACAGGGAATTTCACTATTAGAATTTTGTGCTTAAAAATATCTTGCAACTCCGTTTTTTGCAAATTGATTATATTGCATAACGGCATGTGAATAGAAATGCATCAGAATGGGAAATAAAGAGTAGAGAGGTTATAAATGAAATTAACTGAATCTTTGGGAAAATTGAACTCTGGTGAGGAGATTAAATTAGTCGCTCTAGGTGATTCTTTGACTTACGGCTGGATGACCGAACTGGGATTTCTCGATTACTTGAAAACAATGATCCAGAAAAAATACCCACTGTCAAAATTTAAAATTTTCAATAAAGGAATTCCGGGAGATACGGCAAAGGACGGATTAAGAAGAATTGAGAGTGATGTTATCAGATTATCCCCTGATCTTGTTTTCATTCAATTTGCGCTTAATGATGCGTATACAGGAGTCTCTGCCGAAGGTTTTAAAAAAAATATTGAATCAATAATATTAAAAATCAAAGAGAACTCCAACGCAGAAATAGCTCTTCTTACATCTGTTGCCCTGCTTAATCCGGAAGATAATAAAATTGCCGATATGTTTTATAAAATGATATCTGAATGCGGAGAGACATACAATCTCCCTGTTGCTGCAGTTCACGAATACTGGAGTGAAAAAATTTCTTCCGGCATAAGGCACTCTCTTTTAGTTCAGTCTGACGGTATACATCCTACTGAAAAGGGTTATGAGCTTATGGCGGAAGCTGTCTTTAAATTATTCTGAATATTTTACTTAACCAGATCTTCAAGTTTTTTCCTGAGATCACTGCTTACATTTACAAATTCAATCCCCATTCCGGCTTTTTCAGATTCTGATTCATCCGACCTGACCCACTTTACAACACCTTTGACTTCAATTTCTCCATGACCGGGAATCTGGATAGACAAATTAACTTCCGAACCGCTGCCGAGAGGTTCGGGTGTTGATATGAATATCCCCCCTTTACTTAAATCCACGGTTGAACTTAAAGAAACGTGCTCTTGTGCAATTACTTCCGATTTAACATCTTTTTTTATTCTTTCACTTTTTCTGTTTTCTGACATTCTATTACCTCTTGTATTTCTCCTGTCATTAATAATGATGCAGGTATTAATTATTTTTAAATATGACCGGGAGTACTGATTACTTTTTAAAAATATACATATTGACAAAATTTACAATCTTTTTTTTATACTGAGAGATGCAATAATATGAATAAATCTATCAAAAAATCCGGTATTTCGATCATCTTTCAAACGAATTAAAACAGAATTAAAACAAAAAAAATATTTATTATCATAATAAACAGTATAATGAACTAATGGATCAGAAAACATTAAAAATATTCTTCATAAATAAAAAAGTTCTTTTCCCTCATTGTACTACCAAGGTACAGCTGAGCCAATCAACATTTTCTGACAGCCTGAAAAAAGGTGACAACCTCATTGTGTACCCTATCCGCAATATATTTGATATTATACTAATTAAAAGACGCGTTGCAACTTTTGCCGAAATTCTGGAAATTGACCGCGACCAATTTAAAAAAAACATTCATCTTAAAGGAATTTCAAGAGTACATGTAAAAAAAATAAAAGGTATGCATGAAGCTTCTTATGAGATTATCAATTCGGACAACGGCAGCTCCGATCAGGAACTGCTGAAAGAACTGAGAAAGAAAGCCCAGGAACTTGTCTTTCTGATAAATGTTAAGGAATCAGACAGATTAATTGAGCTGATGAACTTTTTATTTGAACTGAATCAGATTACAGATTTCATAGCAAACTATTTTGTACTGGATTATAAATTAAGAATTGAGCTTCTTAACAGTACCGATATAAAAAAAAGAAGTACCAGACTGCTGGTAAAACTCAATCAGCTTATAAAAAAAATGGAGTAACAGGGTAAAAAAATGAAAAAAGATATCAGAGGACAGGATGTTTACTACTCGATAGAATGGTCACGTCTTTTTGAATATGATAAATATGAAGCCAGACGGGTATTGCCGGAACTGCCGGGAATATTATGGATTCAGAACCGTATCAATAAAAGAATTGAAACAACTCTATTCTATGCGTGCTGGAGAGATGGACTCAGAGTCGGATTTGCCAAGCTCATGGACGATCTTGTACTGACGCATAACGATCTCAGAGAGAAACTTCTGGAACATGATCTGTTTTTTCAATACTGCATCGTTGATACAAGTCCGCTTGATATACAGGATGTAATGTTCTGGCTTATGAAAGATCACAAGCCTTCGTTAAACGACATAAAAGGTTTTAAAGATTCAAAACGTTTTATGAATATATTCGTAAAAGAGACTGAAGACACATCAAGTCTGATAAACAAAAAATAGAATATCACGATGCGGCCTCTCTATACATCACCAGATCTTTGAGTGTGTAAATGTGGCCGACCTTCTGTTTCATGTAAAAGAATTCCAGAATATATTTAAACCGCGCGCAGGCATCAAGCGGCAGTGAGAGAGTAACATCTGACTGAGGGGAGAACTGCTGTATCATTTTCACATTAAGCGATTTCCTCTCAGGATTATAAATGAAAATATCTTTCTGAAAAAGTTTAAACGTATCATAGACCGAACGTATAATAGATTCAGATTCAATCAGGTTGGCAATATAAAGATTGGTATCTGAATTGTGAATATTACGCGCAAAAAACTTCAGCATTCTTAGTATAATTTCAGGGTATAAATACTCATTAATAAGGCTGATAATCCGCGACTCCAGTTCCTTATCGTGCATCCGCTTTGTGGGATACGCCATATGTATTACATGGAATGAACCTGTCTGAATTTTAAAAAACGTAAAATCCAGAAGCCGATCTATAGCATCCTTTCTCATGAAATGCTGCTCAACAAAAGTCGACTCAACAAGCTTTTCCGCTACATCTTCCAGACTTTCATTTTTTATAATCTTCTCAAAATTTATGAGCTGACTCTTTTCAGGATTAATGCTTTCAAGTGAGTCAAATTTATAAGATGCTCTTTCCACAAATCCTCCATAACAGAATTACAACATATTTAAAAACAGATATTGCATTAAACAAATGAAATAGTACCTACTCTGTCATTTCGAAGAAGCGATAGCGACTGAGAAATCCGGAATTTCTCAAAGAATTTTATCCTGAGCCTGAGCCTGACGAAGGTTTTGAAATTACAAAACCTATTTCAATCGTTAACCGCTAAATTCATAACTAGAATTCAGATTTAAATTTAAGAATAAGTTCCTTTTTGAAATCTTTTTTTTCATTATATTCATGAGCGCTCTTCATAGACCCGACTAGGGAATAATTATAAAAAGAAAATTCGATTACAGAAAAGAAGATCATTTGAAACTGTTTTTTCTTTTTATATCCATCGTAAATCCCGTAAATCAACGCGGCATTTGTACCGAATGAAAAAATTCCCAGCATATAATTTCCAGTATAGAAATACCCCGAACCTGGAACTACCGCTGAGAACAACCCCGCTGCGAGCAGACTTTTTTCCGGTCTCGATTCAGCTTCTTTTAGCAGAACTGATAACTCTTCAGCATTTTTCTTATATTTTCCATCAGGGAAAATTTTGCTGTATTCCGTTAATTTTTTTTCCGCTTCATTATAATTTTCGGCAATTGCATAGACAAGGGATAAGTTAATTATTGATTCTTCCAGAAATATTCCATTATTATAAACATAATTATATTCTCTGAAATTCCTTGCGGCATAATTGTATGACCCTGAATCAATTCTTATCAGTCCTGAATAGAAAAGTGCCCTCTCTCCGGATTCACTATCTGTAAACCTGTTATAACACTCGGATAGAACGCTCAGTGCCCGCCCGTTATTTCCCCCCTTATGATAAGATTTACCGATTATAAGCATACTTTGAGAATATAGCTCACCCTGCGGGTATAAATACTGATACCTCATGCTTTCAGTTATCGAATTATAATATTCCTTTCTGTTATAATGGTAATCAGCAAGATCAATTAATCCCTTTTCTGATGAAACAACAGGAAGAGCCGAACAGATGAAATATAAACAAATTAAAAATTTCTTCACCTGAACACACTCTCTAAATCTATATAATCTCCGGAATTATAAGATCCGTATTTTGAAACAACACTGTTATGCCTGCTGCGCAGCAGTTCAGAATTACGGAATTCCGTTGCGTTATATGCACTATAAATATTCCCGCCGTAAAATAATCCAGAAAAGAAAAACATGGTATAAGAGATCCCTCTCCTCCCTCTATCTTTCATATAGATACCTCCTGCTGCAGAGGCGGCAATTGACAGCAGAGAGATAATCCCCTCGCCTGGATAACCCGCATAACACTGCCCAAGACCCGGAACTATTGCCGACATAAAAGCGGCATAACCGGGAGATTTCAAACCATCCTTATTATATTGCTGAAGCTCTGCTCTGAGCTGTGTGAAATTATATTTATCTTCTAAAAATATTTCAGATTTTAAAATTTCCTCTTCAATAAGTACAGTTTCACCGGCAAGAATCAGAGGTTCAACTCTTCGAAGAAACATGGGGAAAAGATATTTAACAGGGAGACCGGGGTATCCAAATTTTTTCAGAATGTCATAGCTCTCCATATACATACCTTTTTTAAAAAATGATTGTGAAAGTAGAAGGAGAGATCTGAACTGCAGCTCATCTGAAGAAAAATCTGAAGTATAATTATATATAACAGTGTCGTATTGACCCGCTAAAAAATAATTCGAATATATAAAGTATTCCAGTTCAAGGTTTTTTTCTGTAAACTGGAGTTTTCCGGTCTCGCTAATAGAATCGAAATATCTTCCGCTCTGATAAAGCTCTTTAATGAACTTAACCTGTTTATCACGAAAAAGGTTTTTATCCGAAGCTGATATATTTATAGAAACAGAAATTATAAAAAATATAATGGAGATCTTTTTCATTCAGCAAAAACCTTCTCCGGAACGGGATCTTTTTCGGGAGGATAGAATGGATTGCATCGTAACACTCTATCCCCGGCCAGAATTGATCCGAGAAAAGCACCATGCTTTACTACGGCCTGTCTGCCGTAGGAGCTGCATGTGGGGACATGCCTGCAATTAGGACCATCCTGCGGAGAAATCACAATCTGAAAAAAACGGACAAGAAAAAATGCGCCCCCCTGCGCCCCGTTTAAAATAACTGAATTTTTTTTATTTCCGTTGTTTGTATGATAAAGAGAATCTCCGGATTTTAAATCTGAATTCCATGGAGCGAACTCTCCGTATAAACCTGTCATGCAGAAAATTGTAAAACAAACGATGAGATATTTTCTCATTTTTTAATCTCCGCCTTTATTAAAAATATGTTCATAATTAGTTTATTGTAATATTTATAAGTCAAACAATTATTACCTCTTTAAAATCAAAAAGGTATTCCGATGACTCTAATTCATTGAAAATTACTTGCTATTTTTAATTACAGAATACACCATTGCTGATTCTGAATATTCGAATCGAAATATTTAATAACTACCTACCCTTGAGTGAGGAATTTTTTAAAATGAATCAGGAAAAAAAACTGGAAAAAATTCTGGAGTGCGCCCTCTCTGAAGAACTGGACGATTATCAACGACTCCTGAAAGTGATGAAGAAGAAGCTCCCCTTCTTCGGCGGAACTAAAAGAATAGCCGCTGCCCTGCTTAAAGAAATGCTCGGTGACATTTCAAAACTTGACATCAATGCTGAAAGACTCCTTAACAAATCCGAAACCGGGAAAATTGTTTTTGAAGATATTAAAGATGGACGTGCCCGCTTATTCATCAATGTTGGGAAAAATCAGAACATCTCCACAGGCGACCTTATACGCGAAGTTGTAAAAAGATCTGGAATTGACGGCAAGACCATCGGCAAAATTGATATCCACTCAACTTATGCTTTTTTTGAAATACCTGAACAGTACGCGGAACTTGTCCTTCACTCTTTTGAAAGCGCCAGAATCAGAGGTGTTCCCGTTGTTGTAGAACCTGCTAAAAGAAAAACCAGAACCAGATGAAAATAAATTCTCTAAACTGCCCTCTCTGCGGCAAATCCTCAGATGAAAATATCAGCATTGACTTACATAAATGCGGAAAGTGCAGTTTAGTTTTTAATGTAAATTGTAAATCCCTGTCATACGACAGGGATTATTTTATTTCAGAATATCAGGGGCAATACGGTAAAACCTATATTGAAGATTTCGACAACATCTACAGGATGTCAGTAAACCGGCTTGATGAAATTTTTAAAGTTCTTAAATCCGGAAGAACCGGATGCTCTGTTCTTGATATCGGCAGTGCGGCAGGATTTTTTCTTAAAGCCGCGAAAGATAAGGGAATTACAAAACTCAAAGGGATTGAGATTTCAGCTTTTGCTTCGGATTACTGCAGAAAAACTTTTTCCATTGATGTAATTGAATCCCCATTTGAAAGCGCTGAGATTGACGAAAAATTTGACATAATCACCTCATGGTTTTTTATTGAACATTTGATGGAGCCTTTACAGGCAATGGAAAGAATTTATCAAATGCTCAATGATAGGGGAATATTCGCCATGGCAGTTCCATCATATTTCGGACCAATGTTTTATTTGAACCGGGAGGAATGGATAAAGTCTCACCCCAAAGATCACAGGATTGATCTATCTCCAAAAGGTGCAAAGAAGATTCTAAAAGAGATAGGTTTTAAAAAAGTTAAAATTACAAAATGCGGTTATCACCCCGAAAGAGTTTTAAGCAGAGATAGTATTTTTTATAAACCATTCGAATTACTCTACAGAGTTTACACTTCAATTACAGGATTTTCAGATACGATTGAGATTTACGCGGTGAAGTAAAGAGTACATTTTGTATATTTCCACTATACATCTAATACCAGGGAAAGATATAGATTAAAAGTTAAACAAAAACCGAAATAATTAAAAGACCTCTAAATACAGAGAGATTATATAACCCACAAAATTTTATTTCTTGAAAAAATCAATTTACAAATTAATATTTACCTAAAAACTCAGTTTTTCTTAAGCACTATAAATTTTTAGAGGTTATTTTATGGCTGGTAAAAGACTGGTTCACTATGACTTGGTTAGAGTTATTGCAATGTTCGGTGTTATCGTTGTACATACTTCGGGAACTTTTTATCGCGTTATATCTCCAATAACATCGTTTGACTGGCAGGTATCAAACATCTATTCCACATCGGGCAAATTTTCAATTTGTATATTTATGATGGTCAGCGGATTGCTGTTTCTGAATCCGAAAAAAACTATCACAATTAAAGACCTATTTCGAAAAAATATTTTAAGAATTGTCACTGCTTTTATTTTCTGGTCAGTGGCCTATGCGTTATTCGGTCTTTATGTGAAGATCCAGATGAACGGATATTCAACAGCTCTACTGCACGGTTTTTTCATCGATGTAGTCAACGGGAATTACCATATGTGGTTCTGCTACATGATTATCGGGATTTATATAGTCGTCCCTTTTATACGATTAATCAGCGCCGATGAGAAGTTGATGAAATATTTTCTAATACTAAGTATTATTTTTGTCAGCACAATTCCTGTTGTGCAATTATTGCCGGATGTTATATCAACGCCGATAACCATTATAGTTACACAGTTGAGACTAAACTTTGTACTGGGCTGGGTTGGTATATTCACTCTGGGTTATTATCTTAGCTACTGCACTATCTCCAGAAAAGCTGAAATAGTAATTTATATTCTCGGAATTCTCAGCCTCATATTGACTATCGTTTTTAACGGTCTATTATCTATCAGGTATAATCAGAGTTATGAAGGATTATATGAATTAACAAATATTAATATTCTATTAACCGCGATCGCAGTATTCGTATACTTTAGGCTTCACGTCTCAAAAGTGGAATTTTCAGAACGTTCACAAAAATTTATTCTTATGTTATCGGAATGTACATTCGGAGTATATTTTATTCATGTTTTTCTGATTATCATATTCCAGCAGTATGCGTTAGATAAACTGCTGTTCAATGCGGTTGTTGCGGTTCCGGTTTTATCAGCCGGTATTTTTATAATAAGTACGATAATTATATATCTTTTCAGAAAAATTTCCTTTGCCAGGAACTATTTGACCTAATAGCAGGGACTTGTATCTACATTTTAAGAATTATATAGAAGATTTCTCAACCTAGATTTTCCTGCCTTTGCCCCCTCCGGGGGTGCGGGGGCCGGGGAGTTTAAAAGAGTCTATGATTGATATTTCTGTCCAGTATCCACTGTTCAGTAATTTTCATAATCTCACTGTAATAAGGTGTGATATCATGCCCCATATCCGGATAGACATAAAGAGTGCTGTCGAATCCGCGTTCTTTCATCTCCTTATGCAGATTTTCACTCTGAGTCCAGGGAATTATGTCATCCATTTTTCCGCAGAAAAGAAGAATCGGAATATCCCGTATGATAAATTGAGGACTGTAAGCTATACGCTTTTTCCGGTCGGGGCCTGCAATAAAACCGATAAGATCAAAAGATCTATTTTCGAGGAGGGGCACCTTCTTCTTTTTATTTTCATTCTCATGCATCCGGATCAAAAACTTTTCCAGCTCAGGGTCTGTAAGATCTGAGATGCCGCAGAAAGATACAATACCGCGGATAGAGCCATCGGTCACCCTGGAGAGCGGGTATAAAAGCGCTATATGTCCTCCGGCACTATGACCAGTGAGAAATATAGAATCCTTCGAAAATGTTAATAGACCACTTTTCTCTTTAACAAATTTAATGACAGAATCTATGTCATCAAGAATATTCCGGAGTCCAGTGCCGTTAATCCTTGCAAGCCTGTAATTTATAGAAAACACGGCGAAACCCTTCCGGGAGAAATAATCCCGCAGATAAGAGAAATCACTTTTATCACCGCTGGTCCATGCACCGCCATGAATCAATATTATAACCGGTGTAGCAAGGGTTCTCCCTTTTGGAAGAGAAATATCCAAAGTGTTTTCTTTATCAGTACCGTAGGGAATATCGCAAATGGTATATGAGGGGAGCAGTCCGTCAGGTTTACAACCAGTAACAGTAATCAGCACTGCTGAAAAAATGATTATGAATGTCAGAGATGACATTAAGCTTTTTTGTTTTCGAATGATTTTCATAAGTTTAATATACTTAAAGCAGGTTATTATTACAATTAATACCTATCTATTAAAAAATTTTTATCGGGAGCTATCTATGCCGTAAAATAATTAAACTGGCCAGTATACGAAATCTGTCGGGAAACGATTGTCATTCTTTATTGTTCAGCCTTTTCGGTTAAAAATCTTTTTCTTATGTAATTCTGCATTGGCTTCTCAACTCTATGATAAGATAATGAAGCAAGGGCTATGGTCGTAACCATAAAAGTAGCGAGTCCGGTCCAGCTGGTGTAATCGGGAACAAGTCCAATCATAGGAAGAAATGTTACCATCATAAGCTGTACGGGGAAGTGAATTAGATATATGGAGTATGATAAATCACCCATGTATGTTAAAGGTTTTAAAGAGAAGAATCGGTTCAGAACAAATACATTCAGTGCAGATATTATCAGAAGCGGGTACACAAGAATAGGCATAACTCTGTCCCATTGGCCGAAAATTTTAGTAAATCCGGCTTTATAGATCATCAGACCTATAAGTATTGTAAACAGCATAATAGTTCCAAACAGTATATTCTTACTCCTGCTGCTCATTTTAAGAATTTGAAGATTCAAAACAAATGTAAGGCACCCAATAAAGAATCCTATTAGCATCTTCGCGTTTGATATGTTGAAAACCGGAAAATTAATCTGTTTTTGTAATATACTTAACCCGACAAATACAAATAGAACAAATACCGGTAGCGGTTTTTTAAACTTTTTTAATACATAGAAGAACAGAATATAAGCAATAATCTCACATGATAGAGACCATGACGGACCATTGAACGACAGCCCGACCTCAAAAAATCCCCCCTGAATAAACAGAAGATTTAAAACAAAATGGTACAGGTCATTGATATCACACTGAAAAAATCCTTTTCCAGTGAAGAACCTGTAATATTGCAGAAATGCAACAGCAAAAAGGGTTATTATATGAAGAGGGTAAAGTCTGCTTAATCGCAGTATAAAAAAAGTCCGTTCACTTATTTTCTTTTCGATAATATTTTTGGAATATACATGCATAAATATAAATCCTGAAAGAACAAAAAAGAAATCCACCAGATTCCATCCGTATAAATAAAACCAGTTAAAAACTGAATACAGCGGAAGCGCCTCAAAATTGATTTCAAAATACGGGTAATTAAAATGCTTATAGTGAAAGAAAAATGCCACTCCCATTGCTGCGATTCCCCTCAGTGAATCAAGCGGGCGGAGTCTGTTATATGAAGCATTTTCCACATTAATTTTATTCAATTTTTTAAAATCCTCAGGTATAAATTTATGCGATTAAGTATAAGTAATCCACAATTATTGATGACTACTGGTTATCAAGCTCTTTTAAATAAATATAAAACTAATTCGCTACAATTTGATTAATAAGCATTTTAAATTTCATTTATCACTTAATAAAAAGCTTGATTATATGCTGTATTAATATAATTTTAATAGTTCCAGAGAGGTAAAGCAATGGCATCTGAAATAATTTTTTATATTGAAGAATCATTAGATGGAGGTTTTGAAGCCCGCGCTCTGGGATTTGACATCTTTACTGATGGCGAGACAGAAGATGAATTAAAAAAGAATATTAAAGATGCTGTTCACTGCCACTTTGAAGATGAAAAGGCTCCACAGATAATAAGACTTCATTTTGTCAGAGAGGAGGCTTTAGCGCTCTGAAAATTCCAAGAGATCTTAATTATCAAGAAATCGTAAAAATTCTTACCCCTTTTGGTTATTCAGTTACCCGGCAGACGGGAGGCCATATCCGATTAACTACCGAACAAAATGGCGAACATCATATAACTGTTCCTGCACACCGTCCGGTTAAAATAGGTACTTTGAATTCTATCATTTTCAGTATCGCTGAACATTTTGGTTATACAAAAAATGAACTTATGAATAAATTGTTCAAATAAAAATATCGCGGGGTTTGCTCCCCTGCTGCGGTCCGATATATCCAAGCTCCTCCATCTTCTCTATCATACGCGCCGCCCTGTTGTATCCGATGCTGAGTCTTCTCTGAAGATACGATGCTGATGCTTTTCTTGTCTCTTCAATAATTTTAAGTGCTTCTACAAAAAGCTCATCGTTCTCGTCACTGATCTCTCCATCCTCATCCTGAAAAATTGATGCCTCAAAATCTATATAATCTGGCGTACCAAGTGTCCTCAAGTGGGTTACGATCTCCATTACTTCATCCTCGGAGATAAACGCTCCTTGTATCCTCACAGGGAATGAACTTGTTGGAGACTGATAAAGCATATCCCCTTTCCCTAAAAGTTTCTCCGCACCATTCTGATCGATAATAGTTCTTGAATCCGTTTTCTGAGAGACCTGAAAAGCAATACGCGCCGGAAAGTTTGCCTTAATAATCCCGGTAATGACATCAACTGATGGACGCTGTGTGGCAAGCACAAGGTGTATACCGACTGCTCTGGCCTTTTGTGCTATACGAGTGATATAACCTTCAATATCTTTTGAAGCAACCATCATAAGATCCGCAAGCTCATCAATAATTATTATTATAAAAGGGATTTTCTCTCCCCCTTTTCTCTCTTTTGCAACTTTTTCGTTATACGATATAATGTCCCGGGTATTCATTGCGGCAAGAAGTCTGTATCTCCGCTCCATCTCAAAAATCGACCACTTCAGAACTGCAGGCGCCAGATGAGGCTCTGTAATTACCGGAGTTAAAAGGTGAGGCGTTCCGTTATAAAACTGAAGCTCAACCATCTTCGGATCGACAAGAATAAAACGGACATAATTCGGATCGTAGTTGTAAACAATACTTGTGATGATAGAATTTACGCAGACAGATTTACCGGCTCCTGTTGCACCTGCAATCAGAAGGTGAGGCTGCTTCTTTAAATCAAGCATCACAGGCACACCGAGTACATCCTTACCCAGAGCGACCTTAAGACTGCCCTTCTGTTCCTGATACGATTTCGATTTTATAATATCACCGAGAGTTACCATCTCTCTCTTTTTATTCGGAAGTTCAACTCCAATTGCAGACTTGCCCGGAATAGGTGCGACAATCCTTACTCTGTATGCAGCAAGCGCCATGGCTATATCATCTGCAAGACCAACAACCCGTGTTATTTTAATCCCTGCGGCAATCTGCATTTCATACAGTGTAATTACAGGCCCCCTGTTTACATTTATAACACGTGATTCAATTCCAAAATCCGCCAGGGTTCTTACAAGGAGCTGGGAATTCTTTTTTATCTCCGTCTCCCATGTCTCTGTGTCAACAGGTTCAGAGTTATATAAAAACGATGTGGGGATTATATACTCTTTATTTATTTTAAGATGCTTAAATACCTGTTCTTCTGCAACAGGCTGATTCGGATCAGTAAAAATCTTCCCGGGATTTTTTGCTGTTATAATTGCATCAACTTCTTCAGTTTCAGGAATATCTTCATCTATTTCAAAAATTCTGTTTTTCTTTAATAAGTATTCATCAACAATTTGTTCTTTTTTTTCTTCTGTTTCCGGTTTTTCTTCAGTCTCTCTCTCTAATTCGTTATCTATATTTTCTATAAAATCTTCTTCATATGTATGGAAGTTCCCGTCTTTATAATACTTCTCTGCTACAATAGGTTCTCTTCTGGTAACGACCGCCACCTTTTCACTTTCAGAGGTAAAGTCATCGTCAAGGCCGAATTCATTCTCTTTCAGCATTCTCTCTTCATGGCTTATTTTGCTTTCACAAAGTATGCTCTCTATCTTCTCATCCCCTCTCTTAAATATAGATTCACCGGCTGCGGCTGATACATTCAGCCCCAGGTATTTAACCGAATCCTTAATATTCTCTTTCCGTCCAATGATTATTTTCTTCCGCGTAACCCATGGAACTTTTTTTCCGGAATAAATTTCATCTCCAATACTATTCAGAGGAATCTGATCTTTATATTTCTTAACAGAGATCCATTCAAAAACTTTTTTTAAATTTTTACCGCTTCTTTTCATTCCGCCGTTTTCAAAAAAACCGGTTAAGGAAACAGTCCCAAGAAGTATCAGCCCCACAAGATTCATAATAACAATAACAAGATAAGATCCCACAAGACCGGCAACTGACTTGAAAAAATGATATATATAATAGCCTATAAATCCGCCGCTATTCTGATAGATATCGGAACTCCCTATGGCAAGAAATGAGGAAAAACTTACAGAAAGAAAAAACAGCGCGAAGAGTTTATCCGAAACTGAAGAGATCTCTCCATTTTTAAATACCGCCCATCCTGAAAGAAAAAGGATCAATATAAAAAAATATGAAGAGAGACCAAAGGCGGATCTGAATATATGACCCAAAAGAGCGCCCACGGGCCCTATGAGATTCGATACCGGCCTGTTTAACACAAGAGCACGGTAGTCTGTCTGTACATAACTTGAGATACCGAGGAGAAAAATTATCCCCGCCAGGAATAGAAGAACTCCCGATATCTCTGTATATCTTTTATCCTTAAACACTGCTCCCTCCGCAGTTTTGTCGTCAAACCTCTGCTGTAAAAAAAATTAAAGCAGAAACTTAACTATCAGGCCTGTAACACCTAATGCAATTGTATAGTAACCGAAAATATTAAGCTTAACCTGCTTTACAACCCAGAACAGAATTCTGATCGAAACAAGCGCCACAAGAATTGATACAACCACCCCTGCTGCAATTGGCCCGAAAATATCAGATGGATAGTTACCTCCCGGAATTTTCAGACCTTCAACCAGACCTGCACCTGCGATAACAGGAACAGCCATTAAAAAAGAGAAACGCGCCGCCTCAACACCTTCGAGCCCGCAGAACAAGCCACCTGCGAGAGTCGAACCCGCTCTTGAAATCCCGGGAAGTATTGCGAAAGCCTGACAGAAACCGATCAGTAATGACCTGAATATACCTGCCTCTTCTAATTTTCGGCTTTTTGAGGGAATTCTATTAGCCGTAATAAGTATAAATCCGTTAATAATCAGAAAAATAAGCACCATTGTCACCGAAGAGAAAATTTCTTCAAAAAAATCATTAAAAAGAAAACCGATAATACCTGCAGGAAAAGATGCTATAAGTATATAAATTCCCGCGAGAAAACCGGGATTTGAAAAATCTCTTTTTATCAACCCTGTAATAAATCCTTTAATTATATTCCATATATCCTTCCGCATATAAATTACTACCGCGATAAGAGTTGCCACATGAAGACTGACATTTATTAACAAATTGGTCTCCACAGAGGGGCTATTCATCAAACTTTTCATAAATCCCCATTGTTCAAGCAGAACGAGATGCCCCGACGATGATATAGGGAGAAATTCAGCAACGCCCTGAAATACACCTAATATTATCATGGCAATAAACATATTAAGCATTTTAGACCTCTATTACTTTAAGTACAATTATAGGATTTCTTCTGGTGAGTTTATATATGTAATTTTTTAAACTCTTCTTTAGAAAATCCTCAATTTCTGCTGCGGGTTTTCTCTCTCGAAGCATTCTGCCCAGTTTCTCTTCAACATCTTTCTGCAGCAGGTTATGAATTTTGGTATTTTCATTGCTGATGAAACCTCTGGTCACAACCTCCGGCCTGCTTAAAAGCATACCCTGAGATATCACCATAGAAGCATAAAATACACCGTCGGTCGACATAAGATGTCTCTCTTTAATCACATCACTTGCTATATCTCCGATCTCTGCTCCATCAACATACATTTCAAGAAGAGGAATTTTGCTTACTCTCTTAAATGTTTTCTTTGTAAGCTCAAGAACATCACCGTTTTTAGCTATTATGATATGTGACGTCTTTATATTCAATAATTCCGCAATCTGTGCATGTCTCTTCAGCTGTTTGTATTCTCCATGGATCGGCATAAAAAACTTCGGCTTTGTTATTGCAATCATCAGCTTTAATTCTTTAGATGCACCATGACCGGAAACATGTATATTTTCAGCCTTATCGTAATAGACATCCGCCCCGATCTCCATGAGAGAGTTGACAATATTCGTTACCATTCTCTCATTACCCGGAATGACCGATGCTGTTATAATTACAGTATCACCCTTCTCTACCGTAAAATGACGATGTGTCCCAAAAGCCATCCGCGCAAGGGCCGACATCGGTTCCCCCTGGGTCCCTGTGCCTATCACTACAAGTTTTTTATTCGGAAATTTTCCCGCGTCCTCAATTTTGATTATTAAGTCCTCTTTGATATCGAGAAACCCGAGTTTGTTTGCTATCTCAATATTCTTAAGCATCGACAGTCCCGAAATTACAACCTTTCGATTAAACTTCTGAGCAGTATCAAAAACCTGCTGGATTCGCTCTAGATTGGAAGCAAAAGAGGCAACTATAATCCTCCCTTTGGAATCCGAAAAAATATCGGAAAACCTGTCTAGAATTGTTGATTCAGATTTGGTAAACCCCTCTTTCTCTGCGTTTGTACTATCTGAAAGCAGAAGCAGAACTCCCTTCTCACCATGATGGGCGAACCTGTAGATGTCGGTCACCTCACCTTCAACGGGAGAAAAATCTATCTTGAAATCCCCGGTGTGGATTATTGTCCCTGCAATAGTCTGTATCGCAAGTGCCACTCCCCCTATAATTGAATGATTAACATTAATAAATTCGATAATAAAACTACCGATATTTACAACCTCTCTCGGCACCACTTCTATAAACTGCGGTGTATAATGAAGAGGCTTTTCTTCGAGCCTGCTCTGAATAAGACCTATTGTAAGTTTTGTAGCATAAATAGGTACTCTAATCTCCTGAAGGAGAAAAGCTATGGCGCCAATATGGTCTTCGTGCCCATGAGTAATAACAATCGCTTTCACTTTCGATTTATTCTGTCTGATATAAGTGAAGTCCGGAATTATATAGTCGATTCCCGGCATTTCGTCCCTGGGGAACATTATACCGCAATCAACTATAATCATCTCATCATTCTGTGAAAAAAGCGTAATGTTTTTACCGATAGCACCCAGACCGCCAAGCGGCAGTATAGTAACCTTGTTTACATCCTTTGTATTATTTTCCTTCATATTCCGGAATGCCCGAAACCTCCTTTGTCTCTTTCTGTTTTATTTAGTTCGTCTGTTTCTATAAATTCACCTCTGAAAACACGGGCAAAGACAATCTGCCCTATTCTCATGCCGTTTTCTATTGTAAAATTCTCCTCACCGAAATTAGTCATAATTATTTTAATCTCACCTCTGTAATCAGAATCGATAGTGCCGGGCGAGTTTAAAAATGTTATAC